>JAGHSE010000036.1 GCA_018066015.1 Candidatus Colivivens equi | reverse complement strand
GCAAAGAAATGATTCACAGGGCCATGCCCATGTCCGATTTCATATTTTTCACCTTGTATAATAGCCTGTGTGATGTATTTTTTCGCAAATTGAATAGAGTCATCTAATGTAAAACCTTGGGCTAAATATGACGCAATAGCAGAAGACAGTGTGCATCCTGTGCCATGAGTATTATTAGTTTCTGTACGTTTGGCTTGAAGGAGAAGTATATTGTCTGTTTCTGCATTATAAAATACATCTGAAGAATATAATCCTTCGCAGTGGCCAGCCTTCATCAACACAGAAGGATGATTAGGAAACATGGCAGAGAGTTTACATGCCATTAATGCTAGGTCATTTGAGGAGGAAATCATCTCCCCTGTCAATGCTTCGGCTTCTGGCACATTTGGCGTAATGACACGGGCAAGTGGTATTAATTGAGATTTTAGTCCATTCACTGCATCTTCTGCCATAAGCCGATGTCCAGACGTAGAAAGCATGACAGGATCAAGAACTATTCCATGAGATATAGTAGATAAATAGTTACTCAGCACTTGGGCTACAGCATTGATTAACTGAGCAGAATGAATCATTCCAATCTTCACAGCATCAGCACCTATATCATCAAGTACACAACGTATCTGAGCTACCACAATATCATCAGGTACTGGATGGATAGCCTGTACTCCTAATGTATTTTGTACAGTCACAGCTGTAATTGCACTTGCTGCATAACTGCCCGTTGCACTGATAGATTTAATGTCGGCTTGTATGCCTGCTCCGCCGCCACTATCACTTCCTGCTATAGTTAATACTGTAGAATATGTCATGACCGTTTAATTAATAGTTGTTTTGTTGCTTCAGTAGGATTGGTCGATGCAAGAATAGCAGAGACCACAGCTATTCCATCTGCACCAGCTTGCATCACTTCATGAGCATTGGATATGTTGATACCCCCAATTGCCACAGTAGGGTGTATGGATATATTGACTGCACTGCGTAAGCCATCAAGCCCAAATGGCAGAGCAGTATCTGTCTTGGTTGGAGTGGCAAAAACGGGGGAAATTCCGATATAATCAACGTCAACAGCATTGGCTTCAATCACATCTGAGAGATTCTCCACACTCAGTCCGACAATTTTATCATACCCTAACAGTCTTCTTGCTTCTTCGTAAGGCATATCACTCTGTCCAATATGGACGCCATCTGCATCAACAGCCAAAGCGATATCAATTCTGTCATTAATAATAAGAGGGATGTGAAGAGAATGATTCTTATTATAAAGTGAGAGTTTGGTTTTCAGAGCATGAGCAAGTTCTATGAACTCACGAGCAGTTATATCTTTCTCCCTTAACTGCACCATTGTTACACCACCTTCTATAGACTGCATAACAACATCAATGAGATTCCTGCCTTCTAGATATCGCCTGTCAGTCACAAGATATAGCCTTAGTTGTTCTTTTGTAAAGTTCATCTATAAATTCAGTTTTGAAACTACCCGTACCATTACAATTCATTTTTGCATTCTCACCAGCCTTGCCAACAAGAGTCATAGCCTCAACAACGGCAAAAAATGTATCCGACTCTTTTGATACAAAAGCAGCAATGATACCACCAGCCACACACCCCATCGCAGTGACCTGAGTCATGATATTGTCACCATATTTTATTTCCTCTCTGCGTGAGCCTTGTGTAATAATATCAACTGCTCCGGTCTGAACAAGAACACAATCATTTAGTGAAATAGTCAACGAAGAAAGTGCCGACATTTCACTGGCATTGCCCTTTATGACAGTTGGGGAATAAAGGTTAATCAGTTCAGAACAGATTCTGAATCGATAATCCGTCAACTGAACACCTACAGGGTCAAGAATCCAAGGCTTACCATATTTTCGTGCAGCCTTCACTGCTTCACGCATTGCTTCTGCCTGCTTATTATCTATACACCCTATATTGATTAGTACAGCATCACTTCGTGACACTATCTCGTCCATTTCTTCTACGCATGACGACATAAACGGTACTGCCCCTACCGCCAACAAAGCATTGGCAGTGAAATTCATTGCTACAAAATTTGTGATACAGTGTATTAATGGTCTTTTGTTCATATTCATTCCTCCGCTGGCATTATCCAGATCAGGTACGTGGGTTTGTTCTCAGCCATGATAGCACCCCATGAATTTCATTGGCGCAAAATTACAAATAATTTCCGACAAAACAATAGTTTTTATCAAATAAATTTTGTTCTAGAAGTTAGTCATCCGATTACAAAACATAGTCTTAGAATTTCTTTCCTAAATTCTTGAAGTTTTTCGGACTTTTCTTGCTGTTTCAGGATAAAATGAGTAATTTTGCGCCACTATTATATAAGGTAGCATCACGTCTAACGTGTACAAAGACCAAATAGTTGCTCACGTATAGACCGACTTACTCGCCACATGTGCTATATTGTAGAGATGATGGATGTCCCATTTGCGACTAACGCAATCAACAATGCTACCATAAAATTTTTAGAGATTGATGCCAATCTGCGCAATGACTATGAACAGATGGAGTATGGTTTTATCATTCAGACAGTTGGATTGGAAGTAACTAACACAAATTATTCACATGGAGTTTACACCTATATCTTGCCACGAATCATTACGTCCCTTTATTCGCAACTACTGGATGCTGAGTGCCTGGTGTGTAGCAACCGGCACACAACAGATATTCTCGAATGGAGCTGCCAGTCTGCAATTCTACCTTTCGCAGGACATAAGGATCAACGATGGGGATAGGCGCTATCGCACAGTACTGTATCATCAGAATATGCAAAAGGTTGGAGTGGTAACTGATGAGGGGGCATATAACACCTTTGGTGTCGAGTTTGTACCTTTCTGCTCACGAGTATTCTTTCCAAACGAGATGACCAGAGGCTACGGCTCGCCTGAAGACATGAACGATGAGGAGTTTATCACGCTAAGCAAGAACATACATAAAGCAGACAACACGAAGGAGCGAGTAAGTCTGCTTGACGATTTTTTTTTTGTAAACATTGCAAAGGAATAAAAATATCAAACATACAATTATGGAACAGAAATTTTGTCAGAGTTGCGGAATGCTACTCACAGAAGATATTCTCGGCACTAACGCCGATGAAAGTAAGAACGAAGAGTATTGCATCTACTGTTATAAGGATGGTGCTTTCACCGGCGATTTCACCATGGAGCAGATGGTGGAATACTGCTCAATGTTCGTGGAGGAATATAATAAGAACACAGGGCAGCACCTTACTGCTTGCCAGTACAAGGATGTACTGCGTCAGTTCTACCCTACGCTGAAACGTTGGAAAGACGACGATGCCAACCTCCCTCATGCAGATCATCCAATGAAGAAGGTGTTTATCGAGGAGGTCAACGCCCTCGGCATCCCTGGTCTTCATATCGACAACCTCTATGTTCTTCAGGGTTCCTTCATAAATCAGCCCTACTGCATCAACGGCAATGAGGTAAAACTCCTCGACGACAACGACACCTATTGGGGCAATCAGATTCAGAAATCAGAGGGTCGCTACTATGGCATAGCCTGTTGCGACAAGTACATCCTCGTCAGCCAATATGACAAGGACGGAAACAATGCAGAACTTGTATTACTGAAAAAGAGATAAAGATGCAGACAGAACGTCTCACCTTCCGCCATTGGAAGGACAGCGATGCTGAATCCCTGTTCAAATATGCAAGTGATCCAGAAGTGGGTCCACATGCCGGTTGGCCGCCTCACGAAAGTGTAGAGGAAAGTCTGGAAACCATTCGCACTCTTTTCAACAGCGACACAATGTGGGCAATGGTTCTGAAGGAGACCGACGAACCAATTGGTTGCATTGGCTATCTGCTTAAAGGCAACACCAACATCAGCGTGGGCGACGACGAGGCAGAAATCGGCTATTGGGTAGCCCGTCCCTACTGGAACAAAGGTCTCTGCACCGAAGCCCTTCACTGGATGATTGACTATTGTTTTAGCGTGAAACGCATGCAAATCCTGTGGGGCGATTTCTTTGTCGATAATCCCGCCTCGGGCCATGTGATGGAGAAATGCGGATTTAAGGACACTGGCATTGAGACATCCTGTCCCAACCTTTATGGTGGGGCTGACCGACTTGTGCGTGTAAAGAAATTGGTACGACAAATATGAAACAGGAATTCTATCAAACAGGAATGAATCATGAATAAAGAACAACAACCCCGATTCCATTTCAACACCATCGGCCTTTTCACCACCGACAATGCAAAGATGGTGGCTTTCTACCATGACATTTTCGGATTCTCAACCAACTGGAACGGCAAGGAGCCAAACGTGGAAATGAACCTTGGGAATATGCGCCTCATCATGTTTCCCCGCACTGACTTCGAGGAGATGATTTCGCAAAAGTTCAACTATCAAACGGGCAAGAATGGAACGATGGAACTTTCCTTTGATGTCCCTACATTCAACGATGTTGACAAGGAATACGACCGTGCTTTAAGCATGGGTGCAAAGCCCATCATGGAACCAACAACCGAGTCGTGGGGGCAGCGCACTTGCTACGTTGCCGATCCAGAAGGAAATCTTATAGAGATCAGTTCGTTTAATAAACAAACAACTATGAACATACGATTAGAACAACTCGCAGATTATCGTGAAGTGGAAATCCTTACCCGTGAAGCATTCTGGAATGTCTATGCACCAGGATGCGTGGAGCATTATGTGCTCAATCAATACAGAAGTAATCCCGACTTCATTCCAGAACTTGACTTTGTGATGGAGGAAGAAGGGAAGATTATAGGACATGTGATGTTCTCAAAGGCAGAAATCATAAAGGAAGATGGTTCAGTCTTCCCTGCTTGGACTTTTGGCCCCATTAGTATTCATCCCGAATATAAGCGCAAAGGCTACGGATTGACACTGTTGCAGTATGCCCTTGAGAAAGCCCGCAAGATGGGCATAGGTGTGATATGCATGGAGGGTAACATAGAATTCTACAAGCATGCTGGATTCGTTGTGGCTAGTACACTTGGCATTCATTATCATGCAGAGCCAAAGGACGCAGAGGTGCCATACTTTCTTGCCCAGGAACTCATCCCTGGCTATCTCAACGGCATAGAAGGGACCTATCATACTCCAAAAGGATATTATGTCGCCTTTGAAAATAAAGAAGACTTTGAGGCGTACGAGGCGACTTTTCCCAAAAAGGAGAAGAAGCAACACGAAGGCCAGTTGGTAGATGATTGTACAATAAATCCTAATGAAAAATGAATATACATATCACGAAGACACTATCCATAGGCATTGTACTTATGGGAGTTGTCCACATAGTGGCAACATTCACTCCTCTGATAGCAGACAAACTTTCTCTGCTACCTGAGGGAGCGCAAGACGCATTCACATACTTTAGCCTTATGTGTGGCGCATTGCTCATCTTGAGCGGTGGAGTAACATACACTCTGTCTGGAAAGATAAAGGAATATACTTTCGTACAGAAACCATACATCTTTGCTATCGCCATTCTGACAATTGCAGGAATACTTGCAGCTTACTTCATGCCCCACAATCCTTTCGCATGGATAATATTCGCCTTGACTATGGGGTTGATGTTGACAACTGTGACAAGCTTACTGAAATGACGATGTCAATTCCCAACGGCATAACTCTATTTAGAATAGTAGGATCTTTATGTCTGTTACCGCTTGAAACTACTACACAGATTACATCACCTTTCTGGCTCGTTTATGCTTTTTGCGGAATAACAGACATGACTGATGGATATGTAGCTCGAATACTTAAAGCAGAGACAAAGGTTGGTGCGCTATTAGATAGCATTGCAGATATTGTCTTTGTGATTTGCTGCTCATGCAAGCTAATTCATCTCATGAAGTGTCCAATATGGCTTTGGTGCTTAGTATTGATAATTGCAGGAATAAAGTTCATCAATCAAATATCAGCTTGGGTAGTGCACAGGAGATTACTCTTTCCGCACACTTTTGCAAATAAGCTAGCGGGATTCACTTTATTCGTCAGCATTCCACTTCATGTCTGTTTTGAGATGTTTACTCCATTGTTCCTTACCTCAGTTGTGGCTACGTTTGCTGCCGTACAAGAAGGTCATAATATAAGAGCCAAATGACGAGAAGTGTAATAATGTTATATCGATTGTTTTGATAATTGACTTATACTGAAAAAAGTTGTCGTTGGTGTTGCCGTTTTATTTTATTTTCTTACCTTTGCAAAAGAATTTTCATATACTAATAAAATGAAAAATTATTCTGAGGACAGTAATATCAATAAGAGTATTGCAATCACAGCCACATTGTTGGTGATTGTAGTATGTAGTGTAATTGGCTTTATTATATATATAAAAGGTGTCCATTCTAGTAGAAATGCACATATAAAAGAAATGGCAAAGGAAATAGCCATTCAGGATTCACTCAATCGCATAGAAGCAGAAAAGATTCAACGTCAATATGAAATAGCAGAACAAGAGGCAAAAGCGCAGTCAACTGAAGATGACGACTTAGGAAGCTATGTTGACAAGATGATAGATGAGGAAATACGAGTATTAGATGGAGAAGGCGACGAAGTTATTGAGGAAGACGAAGAAATCAATGACAACGTCAACGATGACATCAACGACAACACTAATAAAAACAATGGCGCCAATGAATCCATTGACGCCAATGATAATACAAACGAAGAAAATGAATTCTTTAATTAATGGTATTTTACACCACTAATTAAATTACATTATCTGATCAAGTAATTTCAATTTATCTCCTGAGTCATCAACATTCCAAAGTTGTGGCTTACGAGGTCCGTTGCCTTCTGCATGATGTACTACGTACAATAGTTTGCCTTCAAATGTGCGGAAGAGCATTCCATGACCTGAGTTGTTTGCTATGAATGGTTCTGGTTCCTGTACCCATGGGCCAGAAATTTTGCCCGATTCAGAATAGCAGATACCCTCCAGATAACGACCTTCACCCCATGTTGACCAAAGCATACCGAGTTTGCCTGTCTGAGTGCGGAACATTTGAGGACCGTCAGTTACCCAACCTGGCATTTTCAGTCCAAATGTTGCTTCACCTATGCTGTTCATTTCCTTAGACCAAGGAGCCTCAGTAGCACGGAACATAGTAACAGGGTGTTCAGAAATTGTTTTTGTAAGGTCTGGAGCAAGTTCAATATAGTCCATGGTGCCGTCAATGAGTTGAGTCCACTCATGCACAAACACCATATAGTGATGGCCATCTTCATAGTAATATGTCCCATCAATGCAGTCCCACTCTCTTGGCTCGTAATCATAACCAGGAGTAACGGCTATTGACTTGTATGGTCCCATAATATTGTCCGAACAAAGAATATAAGTTTGGTTGTGAGGTACGTTATATCTACGAGGAACATATTGGATTAAGTCACTATGATCACTCCAAGTACCGAAATAGTAATATTTATTACCAATCTTATGAATTTCTGCAGCGGCACAGAATCCAGCTGTCTCAAGCCAGAGGCCACTGAGGTCAACTACGTTATAAGGGCCAGTCCACATCTTCAAGTCTTTGCTCTTATACACAGAACCACCTGAACTTGTAAGATAATACATTTTTGTTGCCTCATCAGCAAAAATAAAAGGATCACTCATTGATAAGTCTTGGAATGCAATTTCTCTTACCTGAGGGGCAGGTCGTTGTGGACGTGGCATAGCAGGACGTTGTGGACGAGTGCCATTTTGTGGACGTGAAGGTATCATACCTCCAAAATTTCTTTGACCAGGATTGGCTTGTGGAGCTTGAATGCCTGGAGTAATCTGAGCATTCATGCCCTGTGTAAATAAAGTAGTAATTAGTACTAATAGTACATTTTGAAATGTTTTCATATAAAATAAAATTAGGTAAATTATTATTTGTTTATTGCCTTGGCTACCTCATCACAAGCAAGATTGAGCATTACATAGTTTGGTACTGAGTTAATGCAACATTCATTTTCTCCCCAAAGGAACGGATAGTCGTCTTTATTTTCAAGGAAATCAGGTTTCTTAACTATCAATCCAGGAACTACTCCCCCTGGTATTACGCTGTAATCAGCACGATTATTACCATATGCTACCTTCTTGGTATTAACACCTACTGATGTAATGAATGACACATTGCTATATGGATGACAACCATAGATATAATTCAGACCTTTAAGAATAAGTTCTGGGTCAACCATATCAGGGAATTGTCGCCAAATAAGGTAGAAATTAAAAGCATTACCCATCACCTGAGTATTTCCAGCCCAGTTTTCTCCAGTAATTGGCACTTGATAAGGATTATTATTTCCAGCACGAGAGAGTGTTTTAACATAAGCAGGCACAGCATCTTTAACTCGTTTTTGAGAAGCCTCATCAAGTAAGTCATAAACGCGCAATACATTTGCAAGATTAAATGAAGGAGCTATACCTCCGCCATAACTCAATTGGTTAGCCTCCTTAGGATTGATTTGTTTCATGATGATTGGAAGGAAGAAATCCTTAAATCGTGATTCGCCAGTAGCATACCATAATTCAATAGCAGCTGTTAGGCGAGGGTCGCCTCCACCACCCCGACGTCGGTCTGAATTTTGACGTTGGTTATTACGAGGTGCAAGTTGGTCGAAATATTTGTCCCATAACATAATGGCATTTTTCAACGAACGTTCAGCTTCCTCTGGGAAATAATCTTTCAAAGCTAAATAAGCCGAAGCTAAAGATGCGATAGTAGGCATAGCATAACTAGCACCACCACGACTGGTAAATACCATTCGGTCATCAGGTGTTCCTGAATATTCACCCCTGACTTCATAAGGTTTGAGTGAAGGGTCATATAGTTTACCATCTGTAAGAGTCATTGCATCTCCTAAGTGATGGTAATGATGCATATCGGGCTGACCAATAACACCTGCTACAAAACCAATATTTTCAATTTGTGCATTGATATTGAGAGTTCCATGCATGATTTGTTGAACAACATCAGGAAGTCCATCAGGACGGTGAATGTCTGCATATTTTGTCTGTTCATCAATAAAAGTCATATCGCGCATAGGACGGAATAGCCTCCATAGAGAAGCAAGGTCTTGAACCGTATTGACAACGGAATTTGCTTGTATATCAAAATCGCCTGCATCAAACCATCCTCCTACTGCCAAATTTGGAATGTGTTCCAATGGTTTATATTTTGTATTGGTAGTGTTGCCCATAGAGTAGCCATCATGCAACTTAACATTAAGTGGAGCCTGCAGAGCATCATCCATATTTGAACGACCATGCCATATACGATACGCTTCATTCACCTCCATGTGATCCATATTAACTACTAGAGAGACATCCATTGAGGCATGCCACTTGTCGGAATACACATCTTTGTCAATAGGGAAAGCATTGGTTTCTGTACCTGCATATTCTATGGAATATAGACCAGGTTGGTTGATTTGTGAAAAATCAATAGTAACGTAATTATAACGATTATTAAACACTCCCCACTGGTTGACCTTTGCGTCCAAAGCTACTGTTTTTTGTCCGTCAGCACCAATACGCAGGATTTTGGCAGAAGAAGCAGGGACATCTTTCTTATCTAATTCTACTACTGCTACTTTTTTCTGTGCAGGTGTGTATCCTATTTGTGAGATGCCAATATTTGGACGTCTTAC
Organism: Candidatus Colivivens equi; assembly: GCA_018066015.1. Classification (GTDB taxonomy): domain Bacteria; phylum Bacteroidota; class Bacteroidia; order Bacteroidales; family Bacteroidaceae; genus Colivivens; species Colivivens equi. The sequence goes on along the minus strand of JAGHSE010000036.1, from coordinate 1,027 downwards.
CCACTGTTTGTCAACACTTGGTGCCAGATACCACTCCAGCACTTTACCAGTCTTGTTTGCAGGAAGGAGTGAACGTACTACAAATGTACCATTTTGAGACAAAAGACGACCATCATATATACTTACATCAATGTCAGACGTAATACCAACTCTGAGATTATTATCTTCTGGAGCCATGACTATTTGATGACCTGTAGCTAATGGTTTTGCTACAAGAAACTCACCTCGTCCTCTATCATCAAATGTTGATTCGCCATAATACTGAGGTATTTTCTCTGCCACAGGATGTACTTCTGTATCATGTTGAGGAAACTTTGGGAGAATTCGAGCTGCACCATCAACGAGGAAATTCTTTCCAAAATATGATGCAGGGAAAAACTCTAGATTCATCCCTGCCTTGCCTATCAAGTTAGCAGGCACTGGTTTGTCTAAAAATACCTGCAACAAACAACCCTTGTCCTTGGGTTGAACACGAATACGACCCACAAAGTCATAATCCTCATAAGTCAGTTCAACTTCAATATATTTCTCTGTGCGGTTTATTTCTCTGTGAGTCATCTCACCATATATATCCCACTGTTCTGGAGTGTTCATAAAACGAATGCCACCACCTGTGGCAATTCGTTCTCCTCGCTGGATAATCTCTATTCCAGCCAATTTCTCGTCACAAAATCCTCCGTTATATATATTACTATACACCAATACATTTGCTCCACTCTCCTCAAAATATTCTAGGTCATTAAGTTGAAATGTTTGAGCTTTGAGATAGAATTGAGAATTAAATACACTGATTTGAGGTAATAGAGAACGTAAAATATACAATAAGGAAATAAGTACTCTTTTTGCGTTCATAGTTATTGTTTTTGATATATTAGTTTGGTTATTTGTATTGCAAAACTACAAAATGTTTTGGAAATAATGTCACTTGACTTGAAAATTTTAATCATAGATGATGTTTTTTATTATTATCTTCCAAATTCTATGAGGAATAATTCTTTGATATGATTTGTGAGAAGGAGCATTACAT
>JAGHSE010000331.1 GCA_018066015.1 Candidatus Colivivens equi | reverse complement strand
GATTTATATGAAGAAGATTAATTTTAATGCAGGCCCCTCTATCCTTCCAAGAGAGGTTATCGAAGCAACCGCATCTGCATGTTTGGATTTCAATGGTACTGGTCTGTCTCTTATGGAAATCAGTCATAGGTCAAAAGATTTTCAACCTGTAATTGACGAAGCTGTAGCTCTGTTCAAAGAATTACTCCAAATACCAGACGGCTATTCTGTATTGTTCCTCGGTGGAGGCGCAAGTACTCAATTCTGCATGATTCCTTATAACTTCTTGGCAAAGAAGGCTGCATATCTCAATACCGGAGTTTGGGCAAAGAAAGCTATTAAAGAAGCTAAAAACTTTGGTGAAGTTGTTGAAGTTGCTTCTAGCGCTGAGTCAACATACAATTATATTCCAAAAGATTATATTATCCCTACTGATGCTGACTATTTCCACATTACTACAAACAATACAATATATGGTACAGAAATACGTCACGAATTGGATTCACCAATCCCTATGATTGCAGATATGAGTTCTGATATACTATCTCGCCCTGTTGACGTCAGCAAATATGATTGTATTTATGGTGGAGCTCAGAAAAACATCTCTATGGCTGGTGTTACATTCGTAATTATCAAAAACGACGCTCTCGGAAAAGTGAATAGGACTATACCTACAATGCTTAACTATCAGACTCATATTGATGGTGGCAGTATGTTTAATACTCCTCCTGTAGTGCCTATTTACTGTGCTCTGCAGAATTTGAAATGGATTAAAAAAATGGGTGGTGTAGAAGTAATGGACAGGCGTGCTCACGAAAGAGCAGATTTACTTTATGCCGAAATAGATCGTAACAAATTGTTCAAAGGTACTGTCAATACTGAAGACCGCTCGGTAATGAATATTTGTTTCGTGATGCAAGATGAGTATAAAGAACTTGAAAAGGACTTCCTTGATTTTGCAATCAGCAAAGGAATGGTTGGTATCAAAGGGCATCGCAGTGTCGGTGGTTTCCGTGCTTCATGCTACAACGCCATGAGTGTCGAAGGCGTTCAGGCTCTTATTAATAGTATGCAAGAATTTGAAAAAGCACATTGATGATATGAAAGTATTAATAGCTACTGAAAAACCTTTCGCTCCTACAGCAGTGAAAGATATTAAGAATGTATTTGATGCTGTTGGCTATGAAACAGTACTCTTGCAAAAATATACAAAAAAAGCACAACTCATAGATGCTGTCAAAGATGTTGATGCAATCATTATACGTTCTGACAAAATTGATGCAGAAGTGCTGAATGCAGCTAAAAATTTAAAAATTGTAGTTCGCGCTGGTGCTGGATATGACAATATTGACCTTGAAGCAGCAACAGCTCATGGTGTTGTAGCAATGAACACTCCTGGCCAGAATTCCAATGCCGTTGCAGAACTTGTATTTGGATTATTGGTATTTGCTGTTCGCAATTTTTACAATGGTAAGGCTGGTACTGAATTAAAAGACAAGAAACTTGGAATTCTTGCTTTTGGCAATGTCGGACGTAATGTGGCTCGTATTGCTGCAGGTTTTGGTATGGAGTGCTATGCTTACGATGCTTATTGCCCAGCTGAAACTATTGAGGCTGCAGGCGTGCATGCAACAAAATCGCAAGAAGAATTATTCCAGAACTGTGATATTGTCAGTCTGCATATTCCTGCTACGAACGACACAAAACGTAGCATAAACCGCAAATTGGTATCTCAAATGAAAACTGGTGCCATCCTAATCAATACTGCACGCAAGGAAGTCATCAACGAAGAAGAACTTATTGAATTGATGGACGAACGACTTGACTTAAAGTACGTGACTGACATTATGCCTGATGCCGATGAAAAATTCAAAGAATTTGAAGGCAGGTATTTCTCTACGCCAAAAAAGATGGGCGCACAAACTGCTGAAGCTAATACTAATGCAGGTATTGCTGCCGCTCAACAAATCGTAGGATTCATAAGAGATGGTATTACAAAATATCAGGTAAATAAGTAATACATGGCAACAGTTAAACCGTTTAGGGGAATTCGCCCTCCCAAAAACATAGTAGAGCAAGTTGAAAGTCGCCCTTATGATGTCCTTGATTCTGAGGAAGCTCGGGTAGAAGCTGGAAACAACGAAATGTCGCTTTATCATATTATTAAGCCAGAAATCAATTTTGCTCCAGGAACAAGTGAATACGACCCACAAGTATATGCAAGTGCGGCACAGCATTTTCAAATGTTCCAAGACAAAGCTTGGTTGGTGCAGGATGATAAAGAGCAATACTATATCTATGCCCAAACCATGAATGGAAAGACTCAATATGGACTAGTTGTAGGGGCATACGTTGCAGATTATCTAAATGGTGTCATAAAAAAGCACGAACTTACACGTGCCGACAAGGAAGAGGATAGGATGAAACATGTTCGTGTCAACAATGCAAATATTGAACCTGTTTTCTTCGCTTATCCTGATTGTGAAGTACTCAACCAACTAATTGATAAAATTATTCAAAAAGAAGCTGAATATGATTTCATAGCCCCTATTGATGGTTTCAGACATCAATTATGGGTAATCAATGATGACAATGATATTGATACAATCACAAAAGAATTTGCTAAAATGCCGTCTTTGTACATTGCTGATGGACATCATAGGTCAGCTGCTGCTGCATTAGTCGGTGCAGAGAAAGCAAGGCAGAATCCAAACCATAAAGGCAACGAAGAGTACAATTATTTCATGGCTGTATGCTTCCCTGCTTCACAACTTACTATCCTTGATTACAATCGTGTCATCAAAGATCTTAATGGAATGGATGCTAATGGATTCATCAATGCTCTAACAAAAAATTTTATTGTGGCTGATAAAGGAGAAAATGAATATCGACCACAGCAACTACATGAATTCTCTCTTTACCTTGAAGGCCATTGGTATAGTCTCAAAGCTAAAGATGGAACTTATAACAATGATGACCCTATTGGGGTATTGGATGTTGACATTTCTTCTCGCTTAATACTAAACGATTTACTGGGAATTACTGATCTTAGAAAAGATACACGAATTGATTTTGTTGGTGGCTTGAGAGGATTGAGTGAACTTAAACGACGTGTGGATAGCGGGGAAATGAAAGTCGCACTTGCCCTCTACCCTGTCACAATGCAACAAATTATGGACATTGCAGACTCGGGTAAGATTATGCCACCTAAGGCTACTTGGTTTGAACCAAAATTACGTTCCGGACTGATAATTCATAAACTCAGTTAATGAACGACGAATTCAAGACAATATCATCCATCGCAGAAGGACAATATAGCGAGAAACGTTCCAAGTTTCTCGCTTTTGCCATTCCTGTTAGTAACATAGATGAAATCAAAGAATTAGTCACTCAATACCAAAAAAAATATTACGATGCCAGACATGTTTGCTATGCTTATATGTTAGGTGCAGATAGGTTAGTCTTTCGTGCAAATGATAATGGAGAGCCATCAGGTACAGCTGGTAAACCAATACTGGGACAAATCAATTCCAATGGACTGACTGACATTCTTATTATTGTTATAAGATATTTCGGAGGAATAAAACTTGGAACCAGCGGACTCATACAAGCATACAAAGCTGCAGCTACTGATGCAATCTCTAATGCAAATATTATTACTAAAACTGTGAACGAACAAGTCTCATTCATTTACGAATTTCATATGATGAATTCAGTAATGAAAGTCATAAAAGATCTTAATCCTAAAATTATTAATCAAGTATATGACAATGACTGTAGTATGACTATTCAAATAAGGAAAGGATTAATGCCAGAATTGAAATTACAACTATCTAAAATAGAAACGTTGCACTTCACAAACTAACAATATTCTCCTTCGCTAAATTGGTTAAGGTGGGTTCTATAAATTCACCGAATAAGTAATAATTTTTCAAATATGGGTGATATCGTTCTTTTCAGCCCTTCTGTTTTTGTTTCGGCATCTTGCTGCCTTTCAGTCAGTCATGATGCCCGCATCACTGGCTTTGCCAGCTACGTCCTTATTTTGGGCTGAAGGCTCTCCCTCCGCACAACAATCTGCTAAAGAAAAATCTCAACCGACGACAAACCGAGAGCAATTGCAAGCTTGCTTGGCATTGCCGAGGTGCGAAGGAGGAAGACAAAAGTCAAAATCGCCTAAAATGTAATTAATAGAACTACCTAAAATAAAATATTCTAGAAGTTTGCCTATGTAGCAAAATCTTTGTAAATTTGTGGTGATTTTTTAAAAAATCACAAACACTTCCTTACCCATGAGCAAAGTACGAATTTAACTACATTGTTACTAACTATGAATAGCAGACTTATAGAATGTGTTCCGAATTTCAGTGAAGGTCGAAACTATGAAGTGATAGACCAAATCGTAAACAGCATTGCATCAAACACCATAAATGGGAAGAAAGTAAAAGTTCTTAATGTGGATATTGGCAATGATACAAATCGTACCGTAATTACTTTTGTAGGACAACCCGAAACTGTATGCGAGGCAGCATTTCAAGGAGTGAAGGCTGCTGCAAATTTAATAGACATGCGTCAACATTTAGGAACTCATCCACGTTCAGGAGCAACTGACGTATTACCATTAGTTCCTATTTCGGGAATCAGTTTGGAGGAATGTGCAGAAATGGCACGAGAATTAGCAAAACGTATATACACAGAACTTGGCATTGCATGTTATTGTTATGAAGCAGCAGCATTTGCTCCAAAACGTAAGAACTTAGCATGGTGCAGATCTGGGGAATATGAAGCTTTACTAGAAAAAATATCTAATCCTACATTAAAACCCGATTTTGGTCCTAGCGAATACAATGAAATCATTGCAAAGAGTGGCGCGATCAATATCGGAGCTCGTAACTTTTTGATTGCAGTAAATTTTAATCTTAACTCTCAGTCTGTAGAATTAGCAACCCAAATAGCAAAAGAAGTACGCGAAAGTGGCTATAAAGACAAAAATGGAAAAAGAGTAGCTGGTACTTTAAAGGGATGTAAAGCATTGGGGTGGTATATAAAAGAGTATGGAATTGCACAGGTTTCCATGAACATAACTGATATATCCTCCACCCCATTACACATTGCTTATGAAGAAGTCTGTAGGGTGGCAAATAAATATGGTGCCGAAATAACTGGAACAGAAATTATTGGCATGGTACCAAAACAAGTCATGCTTGATGCAGGTCTTTATTTCTTAAATAAACAACTAAAGCTATCGACAAATCCAGATAACGACCTGATTACTACCGCAATCAAATCAATGAATCTTGACGATTTGTGCCCATTCATTCCACAAAATAAAATCATAGAATTAAAACTTGCTCAAATTGACGAATGATAAAAAAAATTAGTTTTAGTTTTATTTTTCGTTTTATTTTACTAATTTTGCAACCGCAAATTTAAAAATATAAAACACAATATGGACGATTATCCGGCGAATAAACAGGTTTAACGGAAGAGTCAAGCGAAGCATAGTAACTTACTCATCCGCACATATTCTCATAGTATAGAGTAAGTTAAAGAAAATTTTAAGAATTTTTCTATGCGCACATATTGGAATTTCAACAAAGGAATAAAACAAGAAGATACATGGAATCCTGGACAATGGATTCAAGTGACATGTCCAATTGAAGATGATGCACGTTTTCTCATAAAGGACATGGGTATGCCTGATTATTTTCTCTCAGACATTGCTGATACAGAAGAAAGAGCTCGTTATGACTATGATGACGGATGGTTAATGATTATCATTCGTATCCCTCACCTTAAAAATATCAGTTCTCGTTCTCCGTATACAACCATACCACTCGGTGTGGTAATCAAAGGCGACAAAATCATCACAATTTGCCATCAGGAAACACGCATCATGGTTGATTTCATAAATCACCAAATGCGTCGCGCTGAGGGATTTATTGATGCAACTGACCTTGTGTTTCGTCTTTTCCTCTCAGCAAGTGTATGGTATTTGAAATACCTGAAACAAGTTAGTGGACTGATTGAAAAAGCAAAACGTAACTTGGATCGACAAGTTGATAACGAAGATTTGGTCAGCTTGTCACGACTTCAAGATAGTCTCACATATTTTGCCACATCTATCAGAGGTAATGAAACCTTGTTGTCAAAACTGAAATACCGTTTGCCAGTTGATGATCTTGACGCAGAACTAATTGAAGATGTAAACATTGAAATGCAACAGGCTCGTGAAACGACTCAAATATATACAAACATCCTTGATTCCACAATGGATACGTATGCCAACATCATCAACAATAATATGAATAAAGTGATGCGACTCCTTACATCACTTAATATGATTGTCATGTTACCTACACTGATAGCCAGTTTGTTTGGTATGAACCTAATTAATGGTATGGAAACAAGTAAATGGGGATTCCTCATTGCGATTATTATCTCTGTTCTTGTTACCGTAATAGGTTGGTGCTATTTCCGCCGACGCAGATGGCTATAGCAACCTGATAAACAAACTGTTACACAATAAAATTCAATGCCTCATGCTCCAATCCCACTCTCATTGGCGCTGGGTGTTTTACGTCTAATGACGTACCATCAAGCGACACTTTTGCCCTTGAGATATCATCAATTACAATTTTCTCTAATCGATATGGACGAACATTTTTATAATTTAGGAACTTACCTTTACTAAGCAACCAAAAACCTTCTGCTAGTTGCCACCATTTTGGTCGAAGAATAATTGACATATCCAATCTATTGTTGTATGGCACAGAATTAGGAGTCTGGCCATAACCATGACAATTACCAATACAAATGGATAGGACGTTCATTTCTACAAGTTCATTGTCTGCATTCATCTTAACAGTAAAATTCTTCTGTACCAAAAGATTTGTCAATGCTGCTGGAATTATTGACAACAATTTAGAACCCGTAAGACGGGTAAATTTCTCAAGAATTTCCACTATTTTTGCTCCTAAACCTATATTAATACAGTTAAGGAAATATTT
>JAGHSE010000255.1 GCA_018066015.1 Candidatus Colivivens equi | reverse complement strand
GTTATTGAACCTCCTAAAGTAAACATATGCATATTTTGTTTTATCTTAGTTTGGAATATCCGATATGATAGATTTTTATCATGTTTAAAATCAGGTTGGTAAACTAAATTGAATGGCACGTGACAATAATCATAATCCAGATTGAGTTTCCATGAGATATTACTCTTTGCTGCATAAGTAAGCGAGAGTCCAGTACCATATTTAGTGGTTTTGATAGACTCAACATACAAATAATCGCCCCAACCAGAGAAATCAATTTCTTGTTGTTCAACTGCTGATAATTCCAATGAACTTGAGAACAAGCCTCCGAAAGTAGCCTTAGTACCGAGTGCGAATCTACGTGACAGAGGTAATTGGAAATACATTCCACCATCAATAGAGAACATAGCAAGTTGGTCAGTAATATCGCCAGGACGTGACACCCTATTATCATTGATATCATAACTATTCATACCATTAGCACGAACAGGTGCAGTAGAGACTTTAAGGCGTCCCCCTACCCCAATATAAGGGTTAAAGAAATATGCGCCTTCTGCAGCGACAGTAGTTGCAGTACCTATACGCAATTTTCCATCATCGGTAGGAGTTTGGCCAGAGAAGTCTTTTGGATATCCCTGATCCATCATAATATTCCATTCAGAAAGTTCGGGCAAATCTATGTTAGGAGCAAAAGTAGCACCCATTTGAACAGAGAAAAAAGAAGGATGGTCATAAAAATCACTAAGGTCTTCAAGTTCCTGACGAACAATATGTTTATCCTTGAATATTAAGTCACCAAAGAAATATCCTAAATCGGTGGAAAGCACACCAATACCTGCCCCAACCATAATATCACTAATCCAGTGTCGATTATTGAGACTACGCATAACACCCGTAGTTGTAGCAGCAGCATATGCGCCAACACTATACCAAGGGCTTCGTGTAAGTCCGTACTCCTTGTGGAGGATTGTAGCTGCAACGAAAGCAGTTGCAGTGTGTCCAGACGGAAATGAATTAGCAGTAGAGCCATCAGGCCTCATTTCCTTGGCAGAATATTTAATGCCATTTACAATAGCCCCCATTGTAGCATAAGAAAGAATACCGCTGACTAAATAACGTTTCCAATCACTACGCCCCTCTACTCCAGCAAACTTAAGTCCAAAGGTAAGGGCAAGAGGTCCATGTTGTAACCAATCGTCAAGATGATGTTCAAAATTAGGCTCAAATTTCTGACGTGCTTCTCGGAAATTTTTCTTTTGAGACTTAGCAATATATCCTGCCGCAATAATCGGAATTGGAGTCCAAGAAAAATCACGATTAAAATTATAGTAGCACTCACTCACAGCCTTCTTTGTTTCTGACTGCATGTCTAAAGTTACCGGTTCATTGAGATTAACAAGGCGAGGTTGAAGCAGTTCTGGTAATACACCTTCGTCAACGTTAATAACATCGTCACAGAAGACGACATTGTCTTCTGACATAATCAATACAGAATCATTTTCTTCAGCACGCATTGTAACTATAGCCATGCTAATACAAGAC
>JAGHSE010000007.1 GCA_018066015.1 Candidatus Colivivens equi | reverse complement strand
GAGAGCCTTCAGCCCAAAATAAGGACGTAGCTGGCAAAGCCAGCATAGCGGGCTATGTGACTGAGGAACAGCTTCAAATATAGCCAACAAGATAAAGTAAAGGCGTGCCAAGTTATCAAACATTTTGCACCAAGTTATTTTTTTATCATCACTTAACATTAATGGACGTTTATTGTTTTGCAAATTCACCGCAAATTGTTACCTTTGTAACAAATTTTTCAACTAATTACAACAATCATGCTTCAAATTTATTGTAAAAACACACAACAAACAAAGGAAATCAAGGAAGGAAGTACTCTCTTGGATGTGCTTGACGCCTTTCAGATAAAGAAGGAATATCCAATAGTATCTGCAAAGGTAAATAATGTAAGTCAAGGATTGAAATTTCGTGTTTACAGAAACCGAGATGTGGAATTTCTTGACATCAGCGACCCTAGCGCAATGCGAGTTTATACTCGTTCATTGTGTTTCTTGTTGTGCAAAGCCGCACGCGACTTATTCCCAGACTATAAAGTACATATCACTCACTCTATTGCAAATGGGTTTTATTGTTTTCTCAAAAATCGTGAAGACCATAATATTACAATGCCACCATCACAAGCCGTTCCGGTGCTGAAACAAAGGATGCAGGAAATTGTGGATGAGAACATGCCTTTCCACAAAACTGAAATTCCTATCAGAGATGCAATCAATCTCTTTCGTGAAAGAAAGATGGATGACAAGGTGAAATTATTTGAAACAAGCGGACAGGTCTATACTGATTGTTATACACTTGGAGATACTCCAGACTATTATTATGGAAGATTATTACCAAATGCGGGATACTTAAAAGTATGGGGATTGGAACAATATTACGACGGCATATTACTACGTATTCCAGATCATGAAAATCCAAACAAATTGGCAGAGGTTAATAAACATCCTAAGACCCTGGAAGTATTTGCTGAAGATTATACCTGGAATAATTTCATGGGACTTGGTAACGTCGGAGACGTAAATCTAGCATGCTTGAGAGGTGAAGCAAGTGAGTTGATTCAGGTGTCAGAGGCTCTGCAGGAAAAGAAAATCGTGAAGATTGCAGAAGAAATCAACAAACGTCACAGAAGTGAAAAACCACTGAAAGTAGTGTTGATATCAGGTCCGTCATCAAGTGGCAAGACTACGTTCTGCAAACGTATAAGCATACAGTTGAAAGCTTGCGGACTACACCCAATAAGTATTTCTACAGACGATTATTTCGTAAATAGAGTTGACACACCATTGTTGCCTAATGGTCAATACGACTTTGATAATTTTGAAACTGTGGATTACAAAATGCTACAGAATGACGTGTTGAAATTGATGAACGGAGAAGAGGTAGAAGTACCAGAATATAATTTCGTGACAGGAAAACGTGAATATAATGGTAAGAAACTCAAACTCTCACATTATTCGATATTACTGATAGAAGGTATTCATGCTCTGAATCCTAGACTGACAGATCAAATACCAGATTATCAGAAATTCCGTATCTTCATATCTACACTTACAAGCATTAGTCTGGACGACCACAACACTATCCCTCCACTTGACAACAGACTGCTCAGAAGAATAGTGCGCGACTACAACAAAGGTGCCTTTTCGGTACGTGAAACCATCCAACAGTGGCCAAGCGTATGCAAGGCTGAATATGACTGGATTTCTCCTTATCAGGAAAATGCCGACATGATGTTTAATTCTGCATTACTAATAGAATTGGCAGTGCTCAGAAACCATGCAGAACCAATTTTGGCATCTGTTCCGAAGAATTGTCCTGAATATAGCGAAGCACACAGATTACTAAAATTCCTCTCTTATTTTGTACCTGTACCTGATAACGAGATACCTCCTACAAGTATGTTGAGAGAATTTATCGGAAGTAGTTCATTTAAATATTGAAATATATAGTAAATGAAACGTCCCATAATAGGTATTACAGGTAATTTCCGTCAAGAAGAACAACAATGCACATTAGCATTGGGGTATTATAAATGTGTAGAAATGGCTGGAGGAATACCAATCATCTTACCTCCTACACCTAGTGCAATACAGCCATCATCTTTGGAATATCTTGATGGAATAATATTCAGTGGAGGTGGTGATATTGATTCAGAATTGCTCAACGAAGAACCAGACCCTACAGTAAGTGGAGTTGATAGGGTGAGGGACGACATGGAATTTGCCTTAGTCAGAGAGGCTTACAAACGTCAGGTTCCTATGCTTGGAATATGCAAAGGGGCACAAGTCATTAATGTGGCACTGGGTGGAAAGATGTGGCAGGACATAAGTAAGAAATGCCATCAAGACTTATTTGACAAGACTGAACATAATATACAACATTCGCAGAAGGAACCTAAAAATGTTGCAACACATAGAGTCAACATAGATTCACAATCCATTTTATTCAGTATTTTTCAACAAGAAGAACTGAATGTAAATTCTTTCCACCATCAAGCCATAAGAAGTGCTGCTCCGTGTTTGAAAGTGACTGCAACGAGTCCTGATGGGGTGATTGAGGCTGTGGAATCAAATGAATTTAAATCAATACTCGGTGTGCAGTGGCATCCTGAAGGGTTTTGGCAGGACAAATCAATGATGCCAATTTTTGATTGGCTCATCAATGAAGCCTCATCGTTCATGACTGCAAAGAACCTGCATCAACACATATTGTCTTTAGATTCGCATTGTGATACTCCTATGATATTCGACGACAATCATTTAGAATGGAATATCAGTGAGAGAAATACACACACGCTGATGGACTTAGTCAAAATGAAAGAAGGACATCTTGATGCTACAATCATGGTGGCTTATCTAAAACAAGAAGAGCGTGATGAGGAATCACTGCTGAGAGCTACTGCAAAGGCTAACCGCATACTCACCAATGTTGAAGAAATGTCACGCAACCATATTGCTTATAACTATGAAGATTTGTGGCGCTTAAAGCATGAAGGAAAGGGTGCTATTATGCTGGGAATTGAAAATGGATATGCTATTGGTAAGGATATTTCCAATATAGAAAAATTCAGAAAAAGGGGTGTTGTTTATATGACTCTATGCCATAATGGTGATAATGATATTTGTGACTCGGCACGAGGAAACAACGAACATAATGGAGTGAGTCAATTTGGTGAAAAGGTCATTCACGAGATGAATCGTGTAGGTATGATGGTTGACTTGTCTCATGCTTCTGAAAAGAGTTTTTACGATGCTATTAGTATCAGCAACACACCGATTGTATGTTCTCATTCATCATCACGCACTTTATGTAATCACCCTCGAAATCTCACTGACAGTCAAATGCGGGCATTAGCAGAAAGTGGAGGTGTAGCTCAGGTTACATTCTATCATGGTTTTCTAAAAGAAAATGGTGAGGCTACCATTATTGACGCTGTAAATCATCTGAACCACATGGTCAAAATTATGGGGATAGAACATGTAGGAATAGGCAGTGACTTTGATGGTGACGGAGGTGTATGTGGACTTGAATCGGCTTCTGAAATGATTAGTTTCACACGCCGGCTTCTGGCTGAAAAATACTCTAATAATGACTTAAAACTCATCTGGGGTGAGAATTTCTTGAGGGTAATGAACATAGTACAAAATTATCATGAATAATTAATTTTTTTTGCTTATGAACAGATTTAGTACATTGGGTAATAGATTTTTTGTGTTGTATGCATCTTTTTTACTTATTTGTTTGTGTAGTTGTGGTAATAAATCAAATAGTCAAAGTAATGATACTGTTTCTGTAGCACAACCTACTTCTCCTATATTCTGTGAAGATAGTGCTTACACATATGTAGCCACACAATGCAGTTTCGGACCAAGAACTATGAATTCTAAAGCCCACGAACAGTGTGCTCAGTGGTTAGTTAATAAGTTTGAGCAATTTGGTGCAAATGTATCAGTTCAGGAAGCTGAGTCACATCTCTATGACGGCACACCCATTACAATGAAAAATATCATTGCTGTGTTTAATGATTCTTGTGAAGGTAGAATACAGATTTCATCACATTGGGATTCACGACCTTGGGCAGACAACGATGATAATCAATCTTATCACAACACCCCAATTGACGGTGCAAATGACGGTGCTAGTGGGGTTGGTGTTTTGTTGGAAATAGCACGACAAATACAACTCAAAAATCCTGAAATAGGTGTGGAACTGATTTGCTGGGATGCTGAAGACAGTGGAGATCATGGTTCGGAAAATGAAAATTCATGGTGTTTAGGGTCACAGTATTGGGCTACAAATCATTCTGTCAACGGATTTAGGTATCTTTTTGGAATACTTCTCGACATGGTAGGTGGTAAGGATTCTTATTTTAGAAAAGAACAAATATCAATGTACTATGCTCCAGGAGTGGTAGATAATGTATGGTCAACAGCTCAAAAACTTGGTTATGGTAAATATTTCCTAAACGAAAATGGTAATCCTATCACCGACGACCATATTCAAGTCAACAAATCAGGGATACCATGTATTGACATAATTGGCAGTAATCATGATGGCAGCAGTTTTCCTGACACTTGGCACACAATGAATGATAACATACAAAATATAGACAAGAACGTACTCAACGCAGTAGGTCAAACTCTGATGGAAATAATCTGGCAAATATAATAATCACTAGTGGTTCTAGCAATCCTAGAATAGCTAGAAATGATAGAGACACTAGAACCACTAGAAAAAAAACTTATATGATGAGAAAAATATTTATTACTACATTATTTATGCTGATTTCAGTGACGGCTATGTCACAGAAAACATTTGGATATCTCAGTTATTTCAAAGTGTTACAATCAACTGAAGAATACTCCCAGATACAAAATGAAATACAACAATTAAAGGATGAATCTCAACGCGAAATGACTAGGGCGTCGGAGAATTTCAGTAAACAATTTGCTGAATATATTGACGGACAAAAGACTTTCTCCGAGAATATTATGATGAAAAGACAGAAAGAACTTCAGCAACTCATGAATCAAAGTTTGCAATACAGAGATGAAGCAAGAAAACTGATTGAAAGAGCTGAAAAAGAACTCATGCAACCTTTGTATGACAAACTCAATAATGCAATTCAAATTATTGGTGCTGAAAATGATTTTGAGTATATTCTCAATACTGACAATAATTCTTATCCCTTTATCAATACTGAAAAAGGAGAAGACATAACGGAAAAAGTCTTGATATTAATACATAATTCTTAAGGGACATTCTATTAAGGGGTGTTCTATTAATTCCCTGCAAAAATAAAAAAATATAGAAATTATGACTCCACTCGGACTTTTTGATTCAGGATATGGCGGACTGACCATATTGAAGAGCATACATGATCTTATGCCTCAATATGACTATGTTTATCTTGGTGACAATGCACGAGCACCTTATGGAGTAAAGGATTATGATACAGTGTATGAATATACACTTCAAGCTATTCGTAAGTTGTTTGAAATGGGATGTCCTCTTGTAATACTTGCATGCAACACTGCTTCTGCCAAGGCTTTGAGAACCATCCAACAAACATTTATTGCTAATGAACATCCTGATAAAAGAGTTCTGGGTGTTATTCGTCCTACTGCTGAAATTGTAGGACAGTTTACTCGCACTGGTCATGTCGGTATATTTGCCACCCCAGGAACTATCAATTCTGAATCTTACAATATAGAAATAAACCATTTCTATCCGCAGTGTAAAGTTACTGGACTCGCTTGTCCTGAATGGGTGCCTTTAGTCGAAAGTGGAGAATACAAAACTCAAGTAGCCGACGTGAAAATAAAAAGACAAATAGAATGTCTGCTTTCTACTGACGGTGATATTGACACCATCATTTTAGGTTGTACACATTATCCCTTTCTTTACGAAAAAATACGTAAATATTGTCCTGACAATATTCAAATTTTATCTCAAGGAAAATATATAGCAGATAGTCTGAAAAACTATCTGAATCGACATACTGACATAGATAATAAACTCTCAAGAGGCAGCACCTGTATATATTATACCACCGACAAGGCTGATATAATAAGTAATCGTGCCTCAGTATTTCTTAATAATGATATCATATTCAAAAACATTCAATTATGAATAAAAGTAAAGTTATTCTCAACATTGTCTTAGTACTTGCAATATATTTCATAATACAAGTAGCATGCACATTTGCATTCGTAATACCTCAGCTTATATTATCAAACTACAATAATAGTAGTTTAACTGATTTTAGTAATCAGTTTAATGAGATAATCATCAACGACACTGGGTGGATTCTTATAATTTCTTCAATTATAACATCCCTCATACTTATCCTAATAAAGAAAATAAAACTACCTGATGATTTTTCTTGTAAAAGATGTAGTTGGAAATATGTTCCATATATTCTTTTTGCAAGTATTGTGGGAATACTGGCTTGTAATATTCTGAGTGAATACCTCAATTTACCTAATACCATACAAGACACCATAATAGATATGATTGACAAGGCTGATGGCATATTAGCAATAGCAATTATCGGACCTGCAGCAGAGGAAATATTATTCAGAGGTGCAATATGCGAACAGATGCTTCGTAGCGGTGCAAAACCCTGGACTGCTATCTTAGTATCAGCATTAATATTCGGAATTGTACATCTCAATCCAGCACAAATTCCATTTGCAACAATTCTTGGGATTATGTTTGGAATATTATATTACAAGACTAAAAGCCTTATTCCCTCTATCATTCTACACATCATAAACAACTCATTAGCCGTCCTTATGATAATTAAATATAAAGATTCCCCTGATATGACACTTACTGACATATTTGGAACCTATTCTACACCAGTAATTATGATAGTCGGATTAGGAATAAGCATTTTTATGTATCAACAATATTTTATCAAAAAACAATGAATATAGCAGTATATTGTTCGTCGTCAGATCAATTAAGTTCAGAATATTATCATCAAGCAGAACAACTAGGGAGATGGATTGCTGAAAATAATCATACGTTGGTTTATGGCGGTTCCCGACTTGGATTGATGGAATCAGTAGCTCGGGGTGTGAAAATGACTGGAGGACATATAATAGGTGTATTACCTTATATAATAAAAGAGCGCAACCTGGTCAGTCAGTACATTGACGAAACTATCTTTTGTGAAGACCTCACCGAACGAAAGAAAATCATGATGGAGAAAAGTGAGATATTTATAGTCATGCCTGGCAGTATCGGAACTCTCGACGAAGCCTTTTCAGTAATGGCACAACATATAATTGGTATCAATACTAAAATGGTTATCTTTTGGAATATAAATGGATTTTGGAATGAATTATTCAAATTCTTTGATTCACTGAAAAATACAGGAGTTATATACAAACCAATACATACGTTATACTACAAAGCAGATTCAATTGATGAAATAGAAAAAATAATCAAGGGGTGTTCTATTAATTACATTTTAGGTGATTTTGAGATTTTTCTTTAGCAGATTGTTGTCCCAAATGAGAGCCTTCAGCCCAAAATAAGGACGTAGCTGGCAAAGCCAGCGATGCGGGCATCGTGACTGAATGAAGAACAGCAAGATGCAAAGAAAAAGCCAAAAACATCAAAATAGCAATAACACCCATAGTTCGTTAATTATTTATTTTT
>JAGHSE010000298.1 GCA_018066015.1 Candidatus Colivivens equi | reverse complement strand
CGCCCGCCCTGCCCCCATGCCCATCTCCTTGCCAATTGTACATATTTATGCAATAAAACAAAATATCATAAAAAAATAAGGCAGAAAAATCTGTCATATTAAACCCATATCGTGCATTAGCATTATGATGATAACAGACTCAGTTTTGATTGATGCTGCAAATATATAACACCACTCGTCAATGCTGAGGTGAGGCCGAGTCAAACTGATTCTTATATTTCACGCAGAGGCGACTCAGACAACTTTGTTGTTCAGCTCCACAGTGTAGCATATTTGTATAAAACAAGTTTCAGTTCCTGCATTTTCAGCCTCACCTCAGCATAGATTAAGTAAACTTATCTCTGCATTCGGTTCGTTGAAAATTTCTACACTATGCGTCCCTGTGAATCTCAGTACATCATAGATGTACTCTGAGTCTTTGCAGAGAAAGCAGAGAGACGCAGAGAATTTTCAACGAACCGAATTTTCAACGAACTGAATGCAGAGTCAAACTCGTTTGAACTATGCTGAGGTGAGGCCGAAAATGCGGGAACCGAAACTTGTTCATCGAGCATTGCGTTTATAGTCATTTGTAGGTTGGCGCAGTCAACCCAAATGGGATAAACTATCAAGCAATGCGAGGTAATTCTTATCCAATGAATAAAAAAATATATATTTTGCGTGCAAATAACAGATAGTCATCATCATTGAAGGGAAAGTACGAAGCTCCTTTGCGTCTCTCTGCTACCTCTGCGTGAGATACCAGAAAATGCGTGAGACTTTAAAATACTTTGCAAAGCAAACCTCATTAAAAAAACCGCAATGCCTGAATATACAGGCACTGCGGATATAAGGATGAGGGGGGAAGAAAGATGAGGAGAAGGATGAGAGGGCTTTATTTCGTGGTAAAATTTGCTGGTGTGTGTGAGAAGTAGATTCCTCCATTTACCTCTATTGTTGTTCCGTAGGTGGTTTTTGGTCCTATTACTGTGAGGTTGTCTCCAATCTTGATTTCTTTTTCTGCAAACAGGCCTTTGCGATAATCTCCTTTTGCTCCCCATCCTGGATAGCATCCATATACACACAGGTTGTTGGTGCCGTCAGTGATATAGCAGTTGCCGTAGTCTGGTTTTTCGATACTGACTATATTGCCTGATACCATGTAGTATGTGTCTGCACCGTCGGGCATTGTAAGGAACTGGGCTATTGAAACTGGTACGACTGACTTGTGTGTTTCATATTTTCCTCCTGTCATTTGTGGTGTGTCATTATGGACGCCACGTTTGCCTACGAGTGTAACTATATCTCCTTCTTTAAGTCCCAGTTTGGCAAAATCGCCTTTCGCTCCTATGCCATATACATAGACTTCGCCAGAATAGTCGCGGATATACACATTTCCGTAGTCGGCTTTTGCTACGTTTGTGATGATGCCTGTGATACGGTACTGAGTTTCGCCTACTGGTGCTGCAATGAAGTCGGATATTGAGCACTCTACTATCTGTCCAACTTGGTTGATAGTCATTTCGGATGTGTAATCTACGCCAGACTGTGATGTCTTGAAGACGACAGTTGTGGAACGGTCTCCACCTATGTTTTCAGTGGCCTTGAACAGAACTACAGGGTTGGAACCTGCTGTAATAGATATGATAGAGAGCCACTCCCTTGCTTCGTTTGGGATTTCTACACTCACGCCCGAGCCTTTACATGAAAGATAGGCCGAGGCATAGCCTCCTGTTGCAGGGATTGTGTCGGTCACTACATCGCCTACCTTTACGGAGTCAACCTTGATTAGCGACTTCTGAATATTGACTACTGTAACATCTACCAGTTCGACTGTGCCGTTGTAAGTAGTCTTAGGACCTTCGACTGTGATGATATCGCCAACTTCGATTCCAAGACTGAGAAAGTTCTTTGTCGCGCCCTTTTCGTCAAGTGTTCCGTAAATGTAAACTTCGCCTGTTCCGTCGTTGATATACCAGTTGCCGTATGTGGTGTTAGCGATTGAGGTGCAAGTACCAGTCACACGGTAAGTCTTGCTGTCAGGGCCGTCTAACACTTCCTTGCATGTGGCTGGAATGATGGTAGAAAGTCCTTGGATGATATTGATGTGCTGAACCTTATCTCCGCATACGAGGAAGACTTCTGCACTGCGTCCGCCCGTATATTTCGCAGCTGAGAATTTTACTATGTGTGTGCCTGCCTGACCTGATGTCTTGTCAATGTCAAGCCATTCAAGGTATCCGCTTGGTTTACCCTTCTGCATGTGGTCGTGATTGAATATCTCGCAAGTGTCACAACAGGTGATGTGCCAATCTTCATCAGCGCAGATTTGAATTTCTACTGTGTCGCCTTCTTCAGAAATAGATACATAAGAATCAGAGACATGAAGTCCGTCAAGATATGTCGGTTCATTGTCCTCAGAACAACTGATTGCAAACATTGCAACTATTGCAACAATGAATGGAATAAAATATTTTAGTTTCATATTTTTACCTTATTTATGGGGTGTTCTATTAATTACATTTTAGGTGA
>JAGHSE010000186.1 GCA_018066015.1 Candidatus Colivivens equi | reverse complement strand
GAGAGCCTTCAGCCCAAAATAAGGACGTAGCTGGCAAAGCCAGCATAGCGGGCTATGTGACTGAGGAACAGCTTCAAATATAGCCAACAAGATAAAGTAAAGGCGTGCCAAGTTATCAAACATTTTGTGCCAACTTATTATTTTATCATCACTTAAGTGAGGGGTAAGTTTGATTAGTAGGCTAATTCTACTAAAGTGATGCCTGTGCCACCAAATTGCGGGAGTTCATCGCGGTAGCTTTGTACTTCTGGTATGGTGGCAAGGTATTGTCGGACAAGCTGACGGAGTATTCCGTTCCCAGTTCCATGGAGAATGCTGACATTTTTAATTCCTGCCACGATGGCATCGTCAATGAAGTCTGTAATGGTGCGCAAGCACTCCTCGCCACGCATTCCTCTCACATCCGCTACACTCTTGAAGTTGGCAATTTTCTTATTGCGTATAGCAGTTGTTGTGTTGTAGATTGACGACTCCATTCCAGCAAGAGGACTTTTTGGCCTTTCAAATGTGGGTTCAAGACGGTTGATTTTTACAGTGGTGAGTATATCTCCAAAAGCCACAGTAACCTCATCTCCGTTCATCTTCTGAACTGTTCCAACAGTGTTTTGACACTTAAGTCGTACGAAATGCCCAACTTCAACAGACTTTGGTACTTGTGCTGATGATTCGGAGTGATTGTCTTTCTTTGTATCTTTGTGGTTGGAACGTTTTTTTCTGCCATGTGGTTGTGTAGGCTCATTATCATGGCTGTTTTTCTCTACTTGTTCTCTAAACTGATGCAGTTTTGCCCTAATGCGTTTTGTCTCTTCCTTCTCTGCTTGGGCTTCCTTGATTTCTTTTACTGTTTGTTCAATCAGGGAATTTGACTTTTGGAGTAAATTTTCAGCATCCTGGCGTGCTTTTTCAAGAATCTCCCTCTTTTGACCTTTAATAGTTGATATTTTTTCTTCGTATTCAGCTATTGTGGCTTCAAGTTTCTTTTCTTGCTGGTGAATTAACTGACGTTTATTTTCCCAGTATCGTTTATCACGAACAATATCTTGCAAATATTTGTCTGCATTGATGTATTCAGTTCCTACCAATTCAGAAGCATCAGCAATAACATCTTCTGGAATGCCGATTTTACGAGCTATTTCCACTGCGAATGAACTTCCAGGATTCCCGATACGCAACTGGAAAAGAGGACGCATTTGTTGGCGGTCATATAACATAGCTCCGTTAACTATTCTTGGAGTATCCTTTGCATAATGTTTCAGATTTTGGTAGTGCGTCGTAATGACTCCAAATGCTTTTTTTTCGTTAAATCGTTTTAATACAGCTTCTGCAATAGCACCACCAATCTGTGGTTCGGTTCCACCACCAAATTCATCAATTAGTATGAGTGTGGTGTTATTTGCATACTTCATCATATTTTTCATATTTAGCAAATGTGAAGAATATGTGGAGAGGTCGTTTTCAAGTGATTGTTCGTCACCTATATCTATAAATATATTTCCAAATATACCACAAACACTACTCTCTGCAACTGGAATCAACATACCACACTGAAGCATGTATTGCAACAATCCTACAGTTTTCAGACACACAGACTTACCCCCTGCATTAGGACCAGATATAAGTAGTATCCTTTGTTGGTGATTTAGTAGAATATCCAGTGGTACAACTTTTCTATCAGTTGGCAAGTGATTGTTGCAGGATAGGGTGCACTGCGTTGCCCCAGTCTATTATCTGTTTGTGGTCCAGTCTTGGCATCACACTACCCGTCTCATTCGCAAAGATTGCTTTAGCTCTAATAAAATCAATATCAGCAAGAAATTCATAAGATAGAGCCATCTGTTTCAAGTCAGGACGAATAAAGTCTGCAAATTCTATGAGAATGCGTATTATTTCGCGACGTTCAGCAGCTTTAAGTTCTCGGATTTCGTTATTTGCCCTCACCACCTCGGCAGGTTCAATGAAGACAGTACGTCCTGTGTCAGATTCATCATGAACAATACCGTTAAGGCGACGTTTCATGGCAGGTGCTACTGGTATTACGAGACGTCCGTCACGCAATGTAGGACTAGCATCTTTTTCAACAAGTCCTTCACTTTTTGCTTCTTTGAGGATAGTTTGAAGTTGGTGAGAAATACTGTTTACAGTGTTAGATATTGTGGTTCTGATATTGAACAGCCCTGGTGAGGCAGAGTCTTTGATGTTGCCATATTTGTCAAGAATTTGACTGATGCGCTTAACAATATGAGGAAAAGTAGGAACATCACGAGCCAATTCTGCCAGAGGTGAGGTGTTAAATTTAAGATTTGGTGGCAGTTGTCGGTTAGGATTAGTAAGGAAACGAACTATCTTATCAATAGAATCAAGAGAACGTTGTAATTCAAACAAACATTCAGCATCAAACCAAGTGTTTTCAATTCGTATATGTTTGAAAGCATCACGCAAGTCAAAGAAATTTTCTGCTGGAAAGTCTTCTTCTTTGAGAATAAATGCAAATTCAGCAGTCTGTAGTAAGGATGTAGAAATTACAGTAAAAGAATGTTTGAATATCATCTCGTCAACACGACTCTCACCTAATGGCGACAGACATCGTGTTTTCAACATCTTGCGTATAGTGTCAAATCCAATTTTGGATTCGTAATTATCTGGATAAATCATAGCATTTCAGCATATTTTAACATTTCGTCACGATATTGTGCTGCTAATATGAAGTCCATCTTTTCTGCAGCTTGGCGCATTAGCATACGTGAACGTTCTATTGCATTACGTATCTGGTCTTCATTCATGACAGCAACAATAGGGTCACTTTCAGCAGCAATATCAGCAACTTCATCGTAGTATGCCCCCTGAGCATAGTCAATGGTCTGTTTAGATGCAATAGCAGTTTGGGCTCTACGTATTTGAGTTGGTGTAATTCCGTGTATTTGGTTGTATTCCATTTGTTTCTTGCGTCGGCGCTGAGTTTCTTCTATGGTCTTTTGCATACTCTCAGTAATGTGGTCACCATAGAGAATTGCCATACCATTTACATTACGTGCGGCACGCCCTATTGTTTGAGTGAGAGCACGATGTGAACGCAGGAACCCTTCCTTGTCTGCATCAAG
The DNA here is from genome assembly GCA_018066015.1 of Candidatus Colivivens equi. Taxonomy (GTDB): domain Bacteria; phylum Bacteroidota; class Bacteroidia; order Bacteroidales; family Bacteroidaceae; genus Colivivens; species Colivivens equi. The sequence continues at coordinate 4,275 of JAGHSE010000186.1, read as the reverse complement.
AATAGCCACTAATGACACTTCTGGCAGGTCAAGTCCTTCTCGTAATAAGTTGACTCCGACAATAACGTCAAATTCCCCTCTGCGTAACTTGTCAAGAATATCAACACGTTCAAAGGTGTCAATGTCACTATGAATATACGTGCAACGCACTCCTACGTTGAGTAAGTATTCCGCCATTTCTTCAGCCATACGTTTAGTGAGAGTGGTGACAATCACGCGTTCATCTTTTTCAACTCGTTGCTGAATTTCCTCGAGTAAGTCGTCAACTTGATTTGCAGTAGGCCTCACAACTATCTGAGGGTCAAGAAGACCTGTAGGACGTATAAGTTGTTCTACTATTATTCCTTCACTTTTCTCCAATTCGTAATTAGCAGGAGTGGCACTGACATAAATAGTTTGCGGAGTGAGTTCTTCAAATTCGTCAAAAGTAAGCGGACGATTATCCAAGGCGGCAGGCAGTCGATAAGCATATTCCACGAGAGTTTGTTTTCGCTTTCTGTCACCTCCGTACATAGCTCTAATTTGAGGTATTGATTCATGACTTTCATCCACTACCAACAGAAAATTTTCAGGGAAAAAATCAAGAAGGCAGTAGGGGCGTTCACCCGCTTTTCTTCCGTCAAAATAACGTGAATAATTTTCTATACCAGAACAATGTCCCAATTCTTTTATCATCTCCAAGTCGTTAGAAACTCGTGTCTTTATGAGGTTGCGCTTTGCAGTATCGCCTAAATCGTCATAGTACAGAATTCGTTCTTGGAGGTCATTCTCTATTTGTGTAACAGCCTCATCAATTCTGCTTTTTGAGGTCATGAAGATGTTTGCAGGATAGATTTTGTAATCGTTGAAGTCGCAGATAACGTGTTGAGTGACAGGGTCAACCTCTTTAATGCTTTCTATCTCATCCCACGCATAACAAACTCGTAGAACTTTCTCGTCGTAAGCTAGATAAATATCAATAGTCTCACCAAGTACACGAAACTTCCCGCGCTCTAGTTCTATGTCGTTGCGTACATAAAGACAATCAACCAATTTACGAAGCAGGGCATTTATATCCATTTTACTTCCTACTGAGATAGATATGACGTTATTGCTGAAATCCATTGGCGACCCCATACCATATATACATGACACAGATGAAACCACTATCACGTCCTTGCGTCCTGATAATAATGCAGAAACAGCCGATAAACGCAAACGATCTACCTCTTCATTGATTGCCAAATCCTTTTCTATATATGTATCAGTAGCCGGCAGATAAGCTTCAGGCTGATAATAATCATAATAACTAACATAGTACTCTACTGCATTATTCGGAAAGAAATGTTTCATTTCTGTGTAGAGTTGGTGGGCTAGAGTTTTGTTGTGGCTGAGAATTAGGGTAGGGCGTCCTATGTTGTTGATTACATTAGCAATTGTAAATGTCTTTCCCGACCCAGTAACTCCCAACAGCACTTGTGCTGGAAGTCCTTCACGGACACCAGCAGTGAGTTGCTCTATGGCTTCAGGTTGGTCTCCTGTTGGTTTGTATGCAGATGTGAGGTCAAAAGACATTTGGTTTTAGTTTTTTAGATAAAAAGTGAGAGATTCTTTTCAGGTGGTTTTATAAATTCATTTCTTGCAAAATTCCTACGTTTCAAATAAACGTTTATATATTTCTACAGCTTTTTCTCCGTCTGATTCAAACACATACACGTCAACACCAGAAAATGCAGAAATAAGAGGTCCGAAACAACGGCTCATGTATTGATTTCCAAGAATACATTCAATACCCTCTGCGATTAATGCATCTTTCAGCAATTCCGCATTGAAATCACTACAAGTACACAGTCGGACAGTTTTCATTGAGAACTTCGTTGAGATATTTATTGCTCTCAGCTTGTGCTTCAGACAAAGAGTGCATTTTGTAATTACCACATTCAGAAGGTGTAGTTCCTGGTATCTTACCTTGGAAATCTACTACAAACTGAAATGCCTTGCGCATAAGTGGGAGAATGTCGTTAGGACAAAAATCACCACTTACAATAAAATAATTTCCCGTAAGACACCCCATAGGCCCCCAATAAATAATGCGGTCTTTCCATTCATCATCACTACGCAGATATGTAGCCACAAGATGTTCTATGGTATGAATTGCCTCGTTTGTCAAGACTGGTTCTTTATTTGGCTCCTTCATACGTATATCAAAGGTAGTTACAATATTATCTCCTACTTTGTCCTTACGTGAAACATATACTCCACGTTTTAGCACTGTGTGATCTATAGTAAAACTTGCTATTTTTTCTAATTTATTATTCATTATTAAATTTGATTTTAAGATATGAATATATTGAGTCTCTTAACGATGAAAACTCAATTTCAGTTGGCGTGCATAGTGAGGTTTGATGGAATAATACCCCCATTTATTGGGAATTCTTCTAAATATGGAACCACGTTTTTTACTTTCCCTGTATAAAAAAGGTTCCAGTTGTTTATATATCTTTTCGTAAAGTCCGCTCTCAGCAAATAGTCCAGTATTCATATTATATAATGTAACGGCAATCACAGACAATTTCAATCCTTTAGGTTTCATCAAAAGGACATCGATTAGTTGATTATAATATTTGCTATCCATACTTTTCATTGCAAAGTTATGAAAATATTGGGAATTAGGAAAATAGAAACAGAAATAATTTAGAAAAATGAATCTAATCTAGCAAATAACACGAGTTATTTGTAAAATAAAAATGGTGATAGAAAATAGTATCATAGAGGTCTATGCAGAACGAAAACCGACAAAAAGAGAACCGCTTATCTCACGACAAGCGGCTTTCAAACCTTAAAATAAATCTAATACCATGAAAAACATGATGCAAAGGTAATAAAATAAAACGACAACGGATTATTTTTTACCACGAAATATGCGAAAAAACACATAATCTCATGAAAAAGCGGGTCAGTGGAAAACTACTGGAGAGTTTTTTAAACGTCAACGCCAACGGATAAAAAACAAAAAACTAAAAAACAGAACGCGCAAGCGTTCCTTGTAACAGCTTGCAAAGCAATACTGGCATAATGTTTTTTATCGAGGTACGAGCAATGTTTTTCTACTTTATTCGTTATTCAACGTAAAGAACCAGTCCTTTTAGATATTCACCTTCTGGATGATAAATATTGATAGGGTGGTCAGCAGGTTGATGCATTTGATACAAGATTCTAACATTTCTTTTAGCTTGACATGCAGCAGAGAAGACAGCAGTGCGGAATTGGTCTTTATTCACAGCTTGCGAACAACTAAAAGTAAAGAGAATGCCCCCATGTTGAATTTTTTCAAAAGCTTTTTGATTAATTCTAGTATAACCTTTCAGGGCATTGTGCAGGGCATCTTTATGTTTTGCAAAAGCAGGAGGGTCAAGTATGATAAGGTCATAAAAGCCTTTCTCCATATTGTCAAGAAATTTAAAAGCATCTTCCGCAAAAGCCTGATGGCGTGGATCGTTCGGGAAATTGAGTTCAACATTTTGTTTTGTGAGTTCAATTGCCTTCAATGAAGAATCCACAGAATGAACTAACTGTGCACCTCCACGCATAGCGTAGAAAGAAAATCCTCCAGTGTAGCAAAACATATTCAATACTTTTTTGTTTTGGGAGAATTTTTGTAGCAAACTTCTGTTTTCTCGTTGATCTACGAAGAACCCTGTTTTTTGTCCTCGCAACCAGTCAACATGGAATTTTAGTCCATTTTCAATTGCAATGTCATCTTTACAACCACCGAGCAAGAACCCGTTTTCCATGTCTAATTTAGCTTTATATGGAAGTGTGGTTTCAGACTTATAATAGATATTTCCAATATGCGGTATAGCTTCATGTAGAGCTTGTGCTATCATGTGTCTATCTGTATGCATACCTACAGAGTGGGCTTGCATTACAGCAGTATTTCCATAAATATCAATCACAAGTCCTGGTAGGTTATCACCTTCGCCATGCACAAGTCGATATGTGTTATTATCAGGATTATCAGTGAGTCCAATATTTTTACGTACATCATAAGCCGTGAGAAGCCGTTTTAGATAGAATTCAGTATCAATTACATCATCATTAAATGAAAGAACTCTAATCATGATACTGCCTATCTGGAAATGTCCAGTACAAATATATTGATTATCAGATGTGAAGACTCTTACCAATTCGCCCTCTTGCGGAGTTTCGGTATAATGATGAATTGCCCCGGAAAAAATCCAGGGGTGAAACCTGTTTAATGAATCCTCTTTACCTCGTTTTAGATATATAGAAATC
>JAGHSE010000408.1 GCA_018066015.1 Candidatus Colivivens equi | reverse complement strand
TATAATTGACCACATCAAATATGGAATCAACAGTTGATAACTCCTTCGTTTACAACCACTTAAATACCCCCCCCCAGTTATAATTTACTAGTTTACAGGTACTTATACCTCTAAAAGCCAACCATCCGCTCACAGCCATAAAGGCTGGCATGTGGAAGGAGTATATAAGGTTCCATACATGATTATCATTGCATCCATCCAGAAGTAAGCTTTGGATAGCGTGACCTATAATCACCAATATCATAAGCCATCCCTTCAATGAGTCTGCCCATACCAAGCGTTCTTTTGCCATAAGTTATGAATTATCTACTATACCACCATTGAAGAGGAGCATAGTAGAATGGTTTGAAACAATAGTCTTTGATTATTCTCTTTATGATAGCCATTAGTTTATGACCCGCCGTTTCTTGTTCGCCTTGGCGAAGACGGGTGGCACGAATAGCCTGTTTGCAGAATGGATCCAAATCCTCGATGTGCTCCCACTGTGTATATATCTTTTCTTTCGTTTCTGGATTTGAAAGATACTTATACACCAAGGATGAGAATACTGCCTGATCGTGACGATTCTCAATAAGAGAAGCATGCTGCATTGGGCGTTCCTCTTCAGTTACGTCCATCGCGAGTTTTGGGTTATCAATCATCAAGTCTCGCCATTCGCGCACAAATTGCTTTGAAAAATCACTCACCTTGAACATTGGTGTGGCTTGATATTGGAAACATTTTGGCCAGTTCTTTCCATTGGAAGCAAACTGATCCAATAACTCCTTACGAGTCCAATGTTCTGTACGCTGGAAGATTCGATGAGCTAAAATGTCGTGATTCTCGAGTTTTTTCCAATAACATTTCCACTCCTTAGACTGATATACCGTACACCCCGCATCACAATAGACAACAATATCGCCATCCTGAGATTTCTCCATTGTTGATAGGATTATATCAGGTTTCCAACTCCAAAGGCCACCTCCTCGTTTGATTTTTATAACATTTGATGCAAGTAACTCTTCAGAGAGGTTTTCTCGTCCGTAAGAGTATATTTCATCAAACTCACCGGTAACCTTAGCATCCTTAACTATCTTAGCCTTTGCAGCTTCATAGCCAGTATCGCCATATGTTATGAATATGTGTTTCATCCTTCAATTAATTCTATGTAAGAGTTAACGAACTTCTCCTCTGAGAAATAGCTCTCAATATGCGTGCGGCTTGCATTACCCATTTCGTATCTTTCTTCAAGTGAAAGATTCAACATTTTTTCCATTGCATCAGCAATACTCTCTGTTTTTAGAGGATCTACAAGATAACCACAACGTTCATCGCATAGGATATTTGGGTTATCACAAACTGCACTTGCTATGACAGGAAGCCCGCAAGACATTGCCTCACATAATACATTAGGGAAACCTTCATAAATAGAAGGTAAAACGAATGCATCGGCACTTTGATATACTTTCACAACTTCTCGTGTAGGCTCGTGGAAGTATAGAACATCCTCCACATCTTTTTCTGCTTGAATGTGCAGGCAATTCGCAAAGTATTCCGGTGGATATGGCTCTCCATACCAATCTACGCGGAAATTATATCCTTTCTCTTTCAATATAGATACAGCTTCGATAAACCGAAGAACATTCTTTTGCTCAACGACTCTTGCTACAACAACAAATTTAAACATGTTATTCTTTGGGCGAACTTCTGTAGGAACGAACTTCTTTGCATCAATCACATTCGTAATAACCCTTGTTTTCTTACTAAGGTTTGCATAATGTTCATTTATGAATTTCCCCTGAGAATGAGAGTTTGGAACAATATAGTCAGCTAAGCGAAAAAGGAAAAACCTAATGCGAGTATTGCTGGTTATTTCCTGAGTCGTATTTCTTTCCGATACGATTAGCTTAAACTTTTTCTTGGCAATAAGTTTGCTTACACAGGCTACTATGGAAGGGTTCTCCATGTAAGAGATTACGACATCCGGCTGCAATTTGTTTATATGAGCCGTTAGCATTTTTATGATGTTCTTCTTTCCCTTTGTTAATTTATGGGTAAAGGGTATATTATTTGATGCCAAGAACTCATCGTAGAACGGATTATCCCAATAATCAAGTATATGGACATTATAGCCCCTGGTTTTAAGCAAACAAGCTAATGTTACAAGCTGACGCTGCGCGCCACCAGATCCAAGTATATCAGTAAATAAGAGTATTTTCTTCATCATAATAGAATCATGACATTGTAGAACATTGCATATCGTCTCCCTTCTTTGCTATGACATAACCTATTGCATACATTAGGACGCAGTTCTCAATACTGTAGAAACACATTGAAAGCATAGACTTATAAATACAACAGATCAGGGCTGATAATAAAATAAAGGAGAGTGTATAGTCGGTTTTCCTAATTGAGGTCCAAAATTTAACAAGATACACATAAAACAACGCATAAGGAATAAAGCCAAGCATACCATAATCAGCTAATATCTCTATCCAATCGTTATGTGCGAAATTTGTTGAAAGATGAAGAGTGCCAATAGGTCCATAACCAATAAACCAATGTATAGGGTTTCCATTCAGAAATCCATCAAACACTTTTGCCTGAATGTCTTGTCGTGAATGAGATTCTAAACCAGATTCTTGAAGTCTATTAAGTGTGTATATAAAGTTATCGCCAAAATAATCGAAAAAGTAATATAATCCCAAGCCCGCAATAACCAGAAGCAGTATCTTTTGATACGTCTTAACATTTTTTACCGTCAGGAATACAGACATAACAACCAAGCTAGATGCTAGGAGAAGAGCACCACGCTTAGCTCCTAAAAAAACAATAAACAGGCAAAGTCCCCAATAGATAAATCTTATGGGACTTTTGAACAGGAAACATAATGGAAACAATGAAACGATAAGGTAGCCCATATTGTTTACAGAGTTATCCGTTCCGTTCAGATCTTGGAGGTAGACTCGAAAACTAAAGAAAGTTAAGTATGACATCAATACGAGTACAACAAACGAACATCTAACAATATTGTCGTCAAGTAACCCTTTCCTGTAAAAATAAATAGGAGGGAAAATTGATGTCATAGAAAATAATAACAACTTCAATTGGGATATCGATGTTCCGTTTGTACCATCTATGGTTATCGATTCATTGATTAAAACAGAATAAAATACAAATAAGATGGTCAGAAATATAAGAACTTTTAAGATACTTCTGGCATACCCTTCAAAAGAATTAATCTGCCTTAATATAGCGAATAAACATATGGCGTTTATGCCATCAACAATACCTTGGGCAAATTTTGTGATCGGTCCATTATCAAAATACAAATGACCGAAATATATAGTAAGCGCTAATATCCATAAATAGACAATCCAGTACTTGATGCTTAAATAACTTAATATAGATTTGGTATTCATTGAATGTTTGCTTTATGATTAATGTATCCTTCTGTAGCATTGTCTCGATGCTTGATAATACAAGGGTTGCCAAATACAACAGAGTGTGACGGTATGTCGCAATTAACAAACGTATTAGGTGCAATCAGCACATCATCGCCTATTGTTATTCCGCCAACTATTGCTGCATTTATGCCTATCCAAACCTCGTTTCCGATGATTGGCGCACCTTTATGTGATCCTCTATTAGTTTGGCCTATAACGACTTCCTTATGGACATTACAATTACATTCTATCTTTACTTGCGGGTTGATTGTAATGTTCCATGCATGCCCAAGATAGAATCCTGGGCCAATGTTGTGACCAGTACCCATATCAAGGCCGTAATAATCGCGATAATGCATCAATACTATCTTTGCTATCAGCTTTATAATTCTGTTTTGAGAAGTCTGTTGTAATCGTAGCCAAAACAGAAATCGTGTTGCGTGTGATATGCCCCATATCGTTGGAGGTCTAGTTGATATAGTTTGTTCATTTTTATACTTTTGGCAATTTAAGGCATTCTCCAAACTTCAAATCCCACTCAGCAGGTTCGAAGGGAACCATACCGCTGTTATGGAAGAATGTCAACTCTCCGAAATATATCTTGCCTTGACAGTTATAGAGATCAACACGAATGTGAGGGAAGCCTACTGCAAGTTTATTGGCAACCGCTAACATTTCTTCGAAATTTTCTGGTTTGCGAGGTGTAATATCTGCATTTGGATGTCCATTGCGCAAGTCTAAATGATTGAAGTTTGTGTCGTAGAAGTCAAACCTTGTATCATGAACTTGGCGACCAGTGGCTACAAATAGATATTTAGCCTCTCCATTGAAACAGAAAATCTTATAATCTCGAATATCTAAACGAGGATTTGCACCCTTATTAATCTGTATATCGCTGTCTATCAACACATTATACCCCCCCCCTATTTCGGTAGGTAGTTTCAGTAAATCGCCAAGTATCTCATTCCATTGATCAGGGGCAAACACTCCTAACCCACTAGCAGGGAAGAAAGTTAGCTCACCAAAATACTCTTTGTCACCAATAACGTAGAGGTCAACGCGCACAAATGGGATATCCGTGGCAAGTTTTCGACATACGCCTTTCATCTCATCAAGATTGCCCGGGCGAGCAACGGGCGTCAGACCGTTGCGAGCAACGGGATTAAGGCCGACGAAATCCTGATGATTCCAATCCATATCATAGAAGTCGATAGTTTCCTTCGTATTTCTATCCCGTATTACTTGACAATACATTGGCTCGCCATTAAAGCAAAAGAACTTGTAGTCTGGCAGATCGGCATCTTTGCCATTTTCCAGGAGTTCTTCAGCAATAAAACGGTGAGGCACGCCATGATAAGGGTATTCCTTGCTGGTCTTGGTATAGTCGCGTCCACCCAATCCTCGAAGCTTTGCTTTTGCCTCTTCTATGTTGAGTTTGCTCTTATCTCGGCAAACCACAACGCCTCCGCTGTCGTTGGTTGCTTTCACTACAAACTTCTGAGGCAGCGATTCCCAATCAATATCATCTACATTATCCCATACACCTAATGTCGGAATGATGTACTTATCGCCTACCTTACTACGGACATAGTCTTTTGCGGCCACTTTGTCAACCATCTGGGTGTATTCGGGATGGATGTCATTGAGTTTGAGCCACTGTATCTTCTCGCTGAACGTCTTTGGGTTATTGAAATCCATCCAGTACCCCATGGTGAGTCGATACTTTACCTTGAGAAAAAACTTGTCTGTGGTCAAAGGAGCGGCAAACTTCTCCCAAGCCATAAAAACCACAACTGAAGGTTTATGAAACAAGTAATAGAAGAAACTTTTGACTTTCTGTATCATGATTATCTAATGCTATTCTGTTTGATGTATTGCTTAGCTTTCATATATGAAAGAGTGCCTAATAATCCTCGGCTTATCACGATCGTAAGAGCCGCACCTATGTAAGTGAAATTCATTACAAGTGGTACTGCTACTGCCATACCTATAAAGGATGCTATAAGCGTCATATTGCGAAGATCCCGCTCATGATGGTATATTATGAGGTAATTAGTTCCATAAGTGTTGCTTAAACCTAGGAAGAATATGGAAACAGAGAGTATGCGAAGTACGGTTATAGACTCTTCGAATTCTGGACCTAACATAACATGAACTAGAATGGGCGCAAATATGAATAAAGCGAAGGCCATTAGCAATGCTGCTGAGTTGTTGATTACCTCGAACATGTGATGCTTATCGGCTCTACGGGATAGAAAGGGATAAAATGCTCGTGACATTACCAATTGTAGTTGATGGACTAGCGTTGAGAACTTGTTGCCACCATCATAGATACCATTAGCATAAGCCCCTCCCCAGAAACCTAGAAGCAGTACCGAAAAACTATTATATAGATTCGGCATAAGATTATTGAGAAATACATCTGCGCTTGATTGTATGCTTTGGACAATCGGTTTGATTTGAGGGGAATAGAGTTTGTATCCCCACTTTCCTAGTATGAGGTAGAGGGTAATGATACCACATATTATGTAACCAATTGTAGTTAGCAAAGGTTGCCAATAATAGTCTCCTTGTTCTTTAATCACAACAAAGACCATGATAGTAAAGAATAGACGGAAGACTAAACCTAGGATGGTGGTATACTTCATCTTCTCTATTGCCTGAAAGAACCAGTCAGGAAACATAATGTGTCCAGGTATTAAAAGGTAAGATATGAGAAGAATGAAAGCATTCTCTCGAAACACAGGGACAAAAGCAATTGCTATCAGCAAGAACACACCAGCAATCAATGACAGTAGACATCGTGCCCAAAAAACGTTACTGAAAATTTCAGATACTTTCTCTTTGTCATCTCTGTGCTGAGCAACATCTCTTGTTGCGGTAAATGTAAATCCCCAATCGGCTATTGTCTGAAGCCAAACAAGGACTGCATTGGCGAACGCAATCCGTCCGAATCCTTCAGTCCCAATGACACGAGCCAAGTAGGGCATTGTGATTAGAGGGAAAGCATAACCTGCTATCTGTATAAGAGAGAGATAACCGAAGTTTGCCACAACGGTCTTTCCTTCTTTGCTAGCATTAAGTCGCCTAAATAGTCCTTTGATTATATCAATGATTCGTTAAAAATTTAACAATTATATAATTGTCAATTACTTACGTATACAATAGTCCGTTTCCGGGTAGCTTTACAGCACCCCGCGGACGGCATC
>JAGHSE010000416.1 GCA_018066015.1 Candidatus Colivivens equi | reverse complement strand
CACCATTTTCAGAATAACTTACAACTACCGTCTGAGAACCCACTTTTGACATATCATAACCAGAGAAAGTTGACTTGCTTGTTACATCAGAAGTAGAACCATTGTTATAATTAGCAGTTACCTTACCACCAAAAACGAAAGCACTATTCTGAACAAGTTCGGTCTTTTGACCTGAAACAGAAATTGATGTAAGAGTCTTCTCCGTTGGAGGAGTAGGAGTACCACCGGTAGATATAGTAATCTTTGTAAAGTCAAACTGACCAGCCTTATTAGATTCTGTTCCATAAGTAGCACTTTGACCAACTGTAAATTCAACTTTAGATGCTTGACCTTGCCAATAAACCTTTTGATTATTCAAATCGTAAGTCATTTCGCCAGTAGAAGGAGATATTTCAGCCTGACGTTTTAGACCTTGAGCAGAAATGTCAAAATCAATTTGAGTCATTGTGTTGGAACCTGCATCAATTGTAAGGATATTCTTTGCATAAGCACGAAGGTCCTTGCTATTAGAATTGTAAGCAGGAGATGTTCCACCATTAGCATTTACACTTACTGAAATGCCCAAATCAGTAAATGATGTTTTTCCATAGTCTGCAATAACAAGTTCTATCCCTTCTCCAGGGGTTGGAGCTGGCTTCCCTTTATAAGTAGCTTTAATTGTAGAACCTTTTGCAGATTTTGCATTGACAGAAATCTGCATAGCCCCATCAGTGTCGTAACTGATAGTAACATTACCGCTTACGAGATAATATGAAGAATAGTAATAGCCTTCATCATCAAAATCAGTAGCTAAATAACAGCCGTAGTCATATCCTTCATCACCACCTACAGATTTTGTAAAAGTGCCTTCATTTCCAGAATCATTGATTGAATAAGTTCCAGCAGGTATTTTGCCGTCATAGTTATATGTGTTATATTCAAGACATAATTGATAATCATTATTCCACAGATATAATTCTACTACTCCGTAATCCTCAGAAAAGTCATCAGCCTCAAATTGAGAAGCTGTGAAATTGATAGTTGTTACCTCGTCAGGTTCGTAGTCATAAGAATACAAACTAGAGAATTCCCCACTCCAAATTGCTGAAAAAGAATAAGAGTCCCCGTAAGAATAACCAGTGCATTCTCCTTGAATTTTATATCCTCCGTTAACTTTAGATATTGTGAGCGAACAATCATCAAGATAATCACCTTCTTCCTCAGAAATCATTACGAATCCTTGTTCAGTATTAACAGTTCCATCAGTTACACTATACGAACCAGAAAGATTCGAAGGATTTGCATAAATGTCAAATTGAATGCAAGGAAAATCATTTGCTTCATTATATAAGCAAACACACAAATCATTAGTTCCATCATCTAATTCGCCATAGTTGAACACTTCAACTACGTCAACATCTAAATTACTCTTGGCAAAGACTGTCTTAGGAATACCCTTGAAAACCTTCTTAGCAGACTTATGTGTAATAACTTCCTTGCCTACTGAAGGTTTGTGAAATGTTCCTAACTTTACCCTTTTCTGAGCACTTATTGGCAATACCAACAAAAGCAT
>JAGHSE010000395.1 GCA_018066015.1 Candidatus Colivivens equi | reverse complement strand
CATCAGAATTATATTCTCTTCGACTTTTATTATTTACGGTAATAGAATATAATTCCAGCTGCTCATACAATTTAATCAATGGTGCGTCAATTTTCCTCTCCATAAAGAAATCGTCGAGTTTCATTTCGTATTGGATTTTAGCATAATTGATAAAATTCAACTGCGAACATATTTTAGTCAACAATCCTACAAATTTGAAGGTATCAAATACACTCATGTGAACAAAAAAGTATTTTCTTTCTTGTTCATCTTCAGGGATTATACTTAACAGCTCTTCTGTTGTGATCCGTAAATTGTTGTAGAAATTGATAAGTTCAAATGACATGCTATTTACTTTTTAGAAATAGCATGGCACAACGAATGAAGAAAGGCATCCCGGGCTACCACACCCTTGCTCCCAATACGACACCCATTGCCCATGCTAATGCACACGCAATTGAGCCGTAAATCTCGGGAGCTTTTCGATGTGGTAGTTCGGATGCCTAAGATTTTACGTCTTAAAGTACGTTGTATGTTTGTATGTTTTTATTTAATCATAATAATCATATCCACCATCATGATCATCCTCTCTGTCATAGAGCGAATAGTCATAATTGGATTGTGCTCTCTGTGATTGAGCAAACTCATTTCTTCGATCCTCATCGTAGAGGTCTCTTGACTGCACTCGACCATATTTATCGCGAGCATATCCGTATTTAGGTTTCTTTCCTGCCATTATTTAATCTTTATTTGCTTTGTATAGTTCATAAAAGTCTGTCAAGCACTTTTTGTAAGCCTCAGTTGGGGCTATTTTAGAGAGAAGATATTGATAATCGTTCTCAGTAAAAAGCACGCCATCTTCGGCAACTTGTTCAAAGAACAATTGAATATCCGTTCTGTTTCGCAAGGGGAGTCTTTCAACTGTAAAGTTTTCAAACTCAACATCCTTAAGAACACTAATATATTTTACCGATTTTCTTTGTGATTCTTTTATCACAACTAATTCCTTTCGAAAACTATCATCATCCTCTTCCTTCTTCTTTTCTTTGTTTTCAAGGGCTAATTTACGAAGTTCCTTCTTCGTAAGTCTTCTGTGAGATTTTTTTGATGCTTTCTGAAAATCATTTTCGACCTTTACCTCACTCATTTTGTAAGGCTTGACGAGCGTAAAATTTCCTGCAGAATCATATTTTACATCAATAAATTCAATGGTGCCATCGGGATTCACAAAATGTGCCATTTTATTATTTTTTTAAATGTTTCATAATTAACTGGTACAAGACGCACCATTGTTCACTTTTATTTGTATTGCTATGGATGTATCAGGATATTTTCTGTTCATGGTCGATGAGATTAGTTTCGATTGCAAAAGTACAAATATTATTTGAATCGTGCAAATGTTTGGGGGAGATTTTCTTTAGAAGGCAATTGTGCAGTTAGCGACTGCATAATTTGACGTGATTCTATTTGTGCAATTTGCGATTGCACAAATTCGCTCAACTTCAACTGCCCCTGACGTCTGGCAGAAAACGTTCACTCTACAAAGGTGGTGAAAACTGCATGAAACGCATTCAATGGCAAATTTTGATATAACGCGAAAATCGAAAGAGAGAAAAAAATGATTAGTCGTTTTTGAAAATATAATAGATATGATGAAGAGAACGACGTATATCCCAAATAAAAGACACATAAACAAATTCTTCATCATACCAATAAATGACAGAAATCTCTCTGGTCACAACAAGTTTGCGATATTCTCTCACATTGTTGCTTATTTCTGGAATAACAGGACACATGTTAGGGAAGTCAACCAACTTGTCGATACTTGACATGATGATTTCTTCCATAGTCAACTGCTGGAGATAGCCGAAATTCTCATAGCTATAGTCCAGAACATCAGTCAGACTCTCATAGGCATGCTGCGACCACTTGAGCTTCATGTCTGCGAGCCTTTAGCATTTCTTTCACCTGTTCATGCGAATAGACCTTACCTTCAGCAAAGTCTTTCTCACTTCTTGCTGTCATTTCCTTGAGGAACCAGACAGTTTCAGGAGTCATTGTTTCTGTCATATCCGTTGTCATTTTTAATTCGATTGCAAAAGTACAAATATTATTTGAATCGTGCAAATGTTTGGGGAGATTTTCTTTAGAAGGCAATTTTGTGACATGTGGCAAAAGTGGCAATGTGGCACACATTTTTGTGTCTATATTTATATATAT
>JAGHSE010000309.1 GCA_018066015.1 Candidatus Colivivens equi | reverse complement strand
ATCATGAGAAAGTCAATCATAATATGTTGTATTACTACCCTACTCTTTGCAAGTTGCAAAAAGAGTGATTACATTACAGTAATACCTGCTGATGCCAATATGGTGGCCTCAATTGATATGATGAAGTTCACGACAGAAAGTGATTTGTTAGATTCCAAATTATTTGATGAAGCATGCAGAATATTAAGAATCAACCCACTCGATATGGGAATTGATTTTATCCAACCCTTGTATATATTTCATATTGGCAACGAATATACAGGCATTACTGCAAGCATTTCAAGTACAGAAGACTTAGAAGAGTGCCTCACGAAATATTCCAAAGACAAAATAGCAACAAAACCAAAGAAAAATGGCGGACTAAGTTGGTCTAAATTATTTGGAGAGATTGAAGTGGCATATGATGATGCAACACTTTTGCTTATGTATAAACATGGAAACAGTGGAATTTCAACTAAGCAAATGATTAAGTCGCTCTTTCTAATGGAGGAAGAAAATTCGTTTATATCCACCACCCATTATGCCAGAATGAATGATTTTGGCAACAACGACATACTAATCTATACCAATGCCTCAGTTTTGAGTCAAGATGAACAGCATCAATTACTCACCTTATTGCCCGACAATACCAAGGCAAAGGATATGTGTTCCATTTCTCGACTTGACGCAGGTGATGGAGATTTAGTTCTTTCATCTCAGATTTATAGTGACAAACCAAGACTCCAACAATTCATCAACGACGAATTCGCATCACTGAAAAAGTTATCTGGAATATGCATGGACAAAGCGCCAAATAACGCACTCGTCACTTTGATGCTCGGAATTGATGGTAAAAAATTACACTCCCTCATCAAAGAAATGCCAAACATAAGTCGCCAACTCTCGTTAGCAAGTTTTGCTTTGGATGAAGATATTGAAACACTTCTTGACAACACCAATGGAGATGTTATGATATGCACTGACTATGATGGTAACGTGATAACAAATATCAATGGTGAACAAAAAAACAATTTATCTTCACCGCACGTAAATTGGGGCAAGAAAAGAACATCAGAACTGATTGACACAGACGAACTGAACCAATATTGCCTCTTCTGTTATATTGATTTTAACAATATGAATATACATCAATACACCAAACTCATTCCTGTACCGTCAATATACAAATGCGTGAATAGTCTCACAGGTGTTGAGGTATATTCAAAAGGCGAAGGTGATATCACAATCAAGCTTGAATCATCAAACAAAGAAAATATTTTTAAACAACTATTACAGTGAATAATATAAACTTAAAATATATATTGCCTCGGGTATCTTCCTCAGTACGAAATACCGAACAGATTACACAAAGTGATGTATGGCTGAAAGACATCCAATTTGAGAGAGGACAACTATATCTCCTTGAAGCCTGTTCGGGTACTGGAAAATCCTCATTGTGCAGTTACATATATGGTTACCGCCAAGACTATGAAGGTCAGATAACCTTTGATGGCAAAGATATCAGTCATATCTCAACCAAAGAATTAGTCAATGTTCGTAAACAAGAATTAAGCATACTTTGGCAAGAGCTTCGATTATTTCCAGAACTCACAGCTATGGAAAATGTCATCATCAAAAATAAACTTACCAGTTATCAACCACAACGTCAAATTGATGAATGGTTTGAGATGTTAGGTATTGCAGACAGAAAGAATTATAAGATAGGTAGAATGTCATTCGGACAACAACAACGAGTTGCAATGATTCGTGCATTGTGTCAGCCATTCAGTTTTCTTTTTGCAGACGAACCTATCAGCCATCTTGATGCAAACAATAGCCAGATAATGGCAAAGATTATGATGGAAGAAGCACACAAACAAGGCGCAGGTGTGATTATCACCAGCATTGGCAAACATATGTCGCTTGATTACGACAAAGCAATACATTTATGAACACCCCTTAAGAGAAATTTATGAATTTAGTTTGGAAATTACTCAGACAACATATCAGCATTCCCCAGTTTGCAGGCTTTTTCCTTGCCAATCTTGTAGGGATGCTAATCATCATGTTAGGTGTGCAATTCTACAACGACACTCAAGCCATATACAATGGCGAAGATAGTTTCATGCGCAATGACTACTTCATCATCAACAAAACAATTGGCACCATCTCTGGCATCACAGGAAAGAGTGAGACATTTACAGAGGATGAAATCAATGAACTCAAGTCCCAACCCTTTGTCAAAAAAATGGGGTGGTTCACTTCTTCAGCATTTCAGGTTAGAGCCTCATTCAATATAGAAGATTTCTCTAGTTTCTCTACCGAAATGTTCTTTGAGTCTGTACCTGATGAATTTGTTGATGTCATGTCCGAAAAATGGTTTTTTGAAGAGGACAATACAGACATACCAATTATTTTACCCCGCAACTATCTTGACCTCTACAATTTCGGATATGCCCAGAGCCAAAATCTGCCCCAATTATCAGAAGGACTTTTCGGTGCTATCAGTCTTGACATTACTATCAGCGGTAATGGTGAAACAGGCAAATTTCATGGCAATATAGTAGGATTCAGTAGTCGTCTCAATACAATCCTTGTACCTGAGCAATTCATGAAATGGGCAAACGACAAATATGGCAGTACAGACGTTTCATCCACAATTTCACGTATCATAATGGAGGTTGATAATCCTGCAGATGAAAATATCACCCAGTATCTTCAAGACAACAATTACGAAACAGACCAAAGCAAACTAGACGCCAGCAAAACTACTTTTCTCTTAAAGATGATAGTAGGAATAGTCACTTCTGTTGGTTTGGTTATTTGTATTTTAGCATTCTATATTCTTATGTTAAGCGTTCTGTTGCTGGTTGAGAAAAACAATACAAAACTTGAAAATCTTCTTGTCATAGGATATAGTCCTGCCAAGGTAGCAATGCCATACCAATTACTCACTATTGGTCTTAACATAACTGTTCTTATATTATCTTCAATACTTTTGATTATCATACGCAACGAATATATCAATCTCTTTGAGAACTTTTTTCCTAATATGGATATTCCATCGTTATGGCAATCACTTGTGGCTGGAACTATACTATTAGTTATAGTATCTATCCTCAATATCATAGCTATACGCACAAAAATCATGTCAATATGGAAGAAGAAAGACTAAAAGAACTATATTATCAGACATTCGGCAAACCAGCAGTTTGTATAGAAAAGATACATGGTAGTGGTGGTGGTGGCAGATGTTATTATCGGCTCACCGATGCGGATGGTTTTTCTGTGTTTGGCATCAAGGGAACCAATGCAGAAGAAGACCTGGCATTCTATAATCTCTCTCAGATTTTTCAACAACGTCAATTCCATACACCAAAAGTCTTTGCAATCAGTCCTGACCACATGTACTACCTACAACAGGACTTAGGTACTACAACCTTGGCAGACTATCTCAAACAACATAAAGCCACCAACGGAGCCTACGACAATGATGCCCAGACCATGCTGAAAAGAGTTATTTCCCAACTCCCTCGCATGCAATTTGAAGGTGCATCAAGCGAGGTTTATGACAATTGCTACCCCGTTCCACAAATGGACGAGACGAGCATCATGTTCGACTTAAATTATTTTAAGTACTGTTTTCTCAAACTCAAAAACATTGAGTTTCATGAAGTCCGACTTGAAAAAGATTTTCGCGACCTTGCATCTGATATATTGAAAACAGATACCAACACATTCATGTATCGTGATTTTCAATCTCGAAACGTCATGATACACAATGATGAACCATATTATATTGATTACCAAGGAGGACGCAAGGGACCTCTGTTCTATGATGTTGCATCATTCGTTTGGCAGGCATCAGTCAATTACCCTGAATCCCTCAAACAAATTCTGATTGACGAATATCTCAACTCACTCAAACAATTCTATGACATTTCGCATGAGGATTTCAACAAACAACTAAGATTACTACTTCTATTCCGCACACTTCAAGTTCTCGGTGCATACGGATACCGAGGATTGTGGGAAAAGAAGCAACAGTTTATTGACAGCATTCCTCAAGGATTAGCAAATATCAAAAGCATTTTGGATGCAGGAGGTCTTGACCACTATCCCGAACTGCGTAAAGCAATAATAGCACTAACCCAACTCCCTACCCCCATCCCCCAACACGGCATCCGTGTCATGAGTTTTTCGTACAAGAAAGGAATTCCATCAGATACGTCTGGTAATGGTGGCGGATATATCTTTGATTGCCGAAGTAGTCATAATCCAGGACGATATGAACAGTACAAACATCTTACAGGTTTAGATCAGCCTGTCATTGACTTTCTTGAAGACGACGGAGAAATTCTAACCTTCCTTGACAGTGTGTATAAACTGATTGACTTCCACATACAGCGATACCTTGAACGTGGATTTAATGATTTATTTATCTGCTTTGGATGTACAGGTGGTCAGCACCGCAGTGTATATTGTGCCCAACATGTAACAGAACATATCCAGCAGAAATTCGGGATTTCAGTACATCTTTATCATCGTGAATTAGGAATAACTAATATATGAACATACTTATTTTTGCAGCAGGACTTGGAACTCGTTTAAAACCTTTGACGGATACGATGCCTAAAGCACTCGTACCAATACACGGCACACCATTGTTAGGCATACTGATTCAAAAGTTGAAAAATATGTATGTAGCTCACTCTGACTGTAGTTGTGGTACATCTAATCTACATATCGTAATCAATATTCATCATTTTGCTGACCAGATTATTCAATATGTCAGAGATAATGATTCGTTTGGCATTGATATCAAGTTCAGCGATGAACGTGACATGCTACTTGAAACAGGTGGAGGACTAAAGAAGGCAATGTCTCTTTTTCCTGATGATACACCAATTCTCATACATAATGTTGACATACTCAGTAACGTTGATCTTTATTCCTTCTACAAGCAAACTGTCGCACTGTTCAATTCTACTTCTACTCATCCTCAACCAGCAGCATCTCTCATGGTAAATTCTCGCAACTCTTCACGCTATCTTCTTTTTGATGAAAACGACCACCTTACGGGATGGACTAATGTCAACACTAACGAGGTTAAGAGTCCCTACCCTCAGTGCTCACCTGAGCAATGCAAAAAATATGCCTTCTCGGGCATACATATTGTAAATCCTAAAGTTTTGAAACCATATCTTGACAAATGGCAAGGTAAATTCTCAATTACTGATTTTTATATTGCCACTTGCGACAAGGTTTCCATTATTGCCAATTATCTTAGTGACCATAACATAATAGATGTCGGCAAACTCGACACTCTTGATACACTACAATCACAAGACATAGAACAATATATTACGTGCCACGAGCAAGGCCTTAATCGTTTGGAGTATTATTTCCCTAATCTTACAGACATCCAACGCACACAGATAAGCCAACTATACAACTTATACTTTGATTGGAATCAAAAAATCAATGTCATATCAAGAAAAGACATTGAGAATCTCTACGAACATCATGTTCTGCATTCACTTTCTATTGCGAAAGTCTTTCAATTTCCACCCAATAGCAGAATTATGGATTTAGGTTGTGGAGGTGGCTTTCCTGGCATTCCTCTTGCTATCATGTTTCCTGAATGCCAATTTCATCTTGTTGACTCAATAGGTAAGAAAATCAAAGTAGCTCAATCCATCTCTGAAAGTATCGGACTAAAGAATGTTATCTTCTCTCATTCTCGTGGTGAGGACATTAAGGGGCACTATAATACAGTTGTCACTCGTGCTGTCATGCCTATGAATGACCTTATCAAGTGTGTCGGCAGGAAGACTTCTTGTATCATTGCACTAAAAGGTGGCGAACTAGATAAAGAACTCTCTGACGTTCATAAACCATATAAGATATGGAATATTTCAGAAATCTTCTCAGAAGAATTTTTTCAAACTAAAAAAATCATATCAGTAAAATGCTAAACGTCAAAACATTTCCTGTCAATCCTCTTGAAGTAAATTGTTATGTCATTTCCGACACAACAAAGGAAGCCTGCATCATTGATTGTGGATGTTTCCATCAAGAAGAATGGGAAGTCATCAAACAACACATCATATCTGAAGGTCTCATAGTAAAACACCTACTCAACACCCATTTTCATTTTGACCACATTTTTGGTTTAGGATATGTATATGAAGACTTCCAACTTCAACCTGAAGGTAGTGATTCTGATATTTTTCTCTATGAAGATTTAGAACAGCAAATTAGTCATTTTCTCATACCAAACTTCCCTCATAAGCCCCTTCCCCCACTTGGTACCCCACTCCACCATAATGACATCATCTCTTTCGGCAACCACACATTAAAGGTTATTGCCACATCAGGTCATACTCCTGGAGGACTGTGTTTTTACTGCCAAGAAGAAAACTGTTTATTCTCAGGCGACACACTATTTTGCGGTTCAATTGGACGTACAGACCTACCTGGAGGCGATTATTCACAAATAATCAAATCCATTACCTTACATCTCACCACCCTCCCACCCGAGACAAAAGTATATCCTGGACATGGTCCCGCAACAACCATTGAACGTGAAACGAAGTATAATTCTTATTTGTAGCATATTCCTCATAATATTGGGTTATATATTAACTCAAACTACAAGTTTTAGAGGCAAAGCATATCTCGCCAATGACGAGACCATAACAGATATACACACTTTCGAACAAGACGACACCCACAATATTCTAACAATTGATGATAATCACAAATATCAATATTCCATTACATCAACTGAGACACCTTATATATATTTAGTAACCTACGACCCTTACGGAAAACCCGTTTATTACCTTGGTTGTACCCTACTCTGTCTCTCCCTCATAATAAGACTGCGTTCAATAAAATGGAAGATAATCCTCCCCGCACTATTACTCTCCCTACTCTACTTCTCACTCCGATACATACTCCGCGAAGTACCACTTATACTCCAATCACCATGGTTATATTTTCATGTCACATCCATCATGACAGCCTACGCACTCTTCATCATCATTGCCATACGTCCAGACAGGAAAGTACATCTTTGGGGCATCACATTACTCTCAATTGGTATTTTTCTTGGTAGCATTTGGGCAGACCAAGCCTGGGGCTCATATTGGAGTTGGGACCCAAAAGAAACTTGGGCACTCATCACCCTCATCACCTACTCCACACCATTCATCCTTAACACTCTTAATGCCATAACCCCATCAACCATAAACCACAAACCATCCACTATATACACAATCTACTTACGCCTTGCATTATTATCTGTCCTTATGACATACTTCGGAGTGAATTATCTACTCGGTGGATTGCATAGCTACGCATGATACATGACTAACTATTCTAACTGTGTTAGATCTGCTAGAAATGCTAGCCCGCTATCCCCCATAAACCCAACATAAATGAAAGTACTTTTAATCAACGGCAGCCCACGTAAATCGGGCAACACTTACACAGCATTAGCTGAAATAGCAAAACAGTTATCAAAACATGACATCAAAAGTGAAATACTCTGGGTAGGCAATAAAGCCGTTCGAGGGTGCATTGCATGTGGCCAATGCAAATCGAACGGTGATAAACGTTGCGTATTTGGTGATTATGATATCTGCAATGAAGTGATTTCCAAAATGGGTGAATGTGATGCTATTATCATCGGAGCCCCTGTTTATTGGGGACAACCAGCCTCACAGGCACTCGCCATCCAACAAAGGATGTTATATGCAGGTGGTGGCAA
The DNA here is from genome assembly GCA_018066015.1 of Candidatus Colivivens equi. Lineage (GTDB taxonomy): Bacteria > Bacteroidota > Bacteroidia > Bacteroidales > Bacteroidaceae > Colivivens > Colivivens equi. The sequence continues at coordinate 1,655 of JAGHSE010000309.1, read as the reverse complement.
TTTCCAAGGTAAACCAGCAGCTGCTGTTTGTATTTGTCGTCGTGGTGGTGCTACTGCAGCATTCCAGACTTTACAAATGCCTTTTCAAATGTGCAACATGCCTTTGATTGGTTCACAATACTGGAACATCGCATACGGACGTGAAGAGGGTGAAGTATCAAAAGATATTGAAGGATTACAAACCATGCGAACTCTTGCAAACAATATGGCATGGATGCTTAAAAAAATTCATGACGTTAATACTACAGACACCCCAGAACGTGAGACTTGGACTCCAATGCATTTTATTAGATAACTCACCGATTTACCCTATTTTCGCAATGCAAAAACGACTATTATATATTGGTGCATTTCTTTTATCTCTGCTTACCGCATCAAGCACTCTATCAGCACAAGGTCTTACTCGAGAACAAGCAGAACAAACAAAACGTGCTATCATAGATGAATGGTACTATGATGTACGTCAGCGCACTGACTATATCACAAAGGAAAAAGCCATCATACGCGATAGTACTACTATGCGTCTTAAATTCATTATTTATGGAAATCGTCCTTCAGACGGCAGAAGTCTGTATATCTCACTTCATGGTGGAGGTGGTGCGCCTAAAGAATTGAATGACCAACAATGGGAGAATCAATGGTATCTCTACCAACCAAAGGAAGGTGTATATGTCTGTCCTCGTGCACCATACGACCTTTGGAATATGCACTTTGTGACAGGCATGGACCAAATGTATCGTGACATAATTCTCTATGCTTGGTCTCACTTGGCAGTCAATCCTGACAAGGTTTATATCTTGGGTTATTCTGCTGGTGGTGATGGTGTATGGCGTCTTGCACCACGAATGGCAGATTCTTGGGCAGCAGCATCTATGATGGCTGGACATCCAGGAGATGTCTCTCTCACCAGTTTACGCAATCTGCCTTTCATGATATGGTGCGGAGCAAATGACGAAGCATATAATCGCAACCAACTCTGTACTGAAAAAATTGCTTTACTTGACTCGCTCAGCAATACTGATAAGGGTGGTTACATACATGAAGGCCATATAGTTGCGGGAAAGCCTCATTGGATGGATAGAATTGATACTCTTGCTATAAGTTGGATGTCTCAATATCGACGCAATCCCTACCCTCACAAAATTGCATGGTGTCAGGGTGACGAACTACATAAATATTTTTATTGGGTAGGTGTTAATGAAAATGAAATGCAAAAAGGAAAAGAGGTACTGCTCCATACGGATGACAATACTATCTATATTGACAAGTCTGACTACACCGAACTGAACTTATATCTCAACGACGAGATAGTAAATCTCGACAAACCAGTAATCGTAAAGGTAAATAAAAGACAAAAAGCAGAAAAAAATCACAATCCAAAATACGCCACAATCTTCAAAGGCAAACTCCAACGTGATGCCAAAACCATGCGTCGAACACTCATTGAACATCAAGATGCCCGATATATTTTCGATGCAGAAATACATCTTTACAGATTATAGTTGACTTGTATGCTTTTCAGTTTCACGCATTTTCTGGTATCTCACGCAGAGGCGACTCAGCCAGCTTTGCTGGTACGATTTAGTTATTAAAGTCCTTATTACAAACAAGTTTGAATAATTACTTTTATAACTCAATCACGCCCATCTGTGATG
>JAGHSE010000117.1 GCA_018066015.1 Candidatus Colivivens equi | reverse complement strand
TCGCTCGTTTGTGGCTGATTATCAGGGACCTGTGTTGCAGTATCTCTATGCGTACGAGACACCGCAGATGCAGGATGCTCAGACGGGTTGCTACCACTCGGCAGACTTGCAGGTCGTCTTTGGTTGGGCGACCAAGTACAACGCCCCTTTGTCCGCAGACAGTCGTCGTGTCTCTTCCCAAGTGCGCCAACTCTTTAGCCGTTTTGCTTACGGCGAGTTGGATAATGGGCACCCCCATCTCCTATCCATCCCCTAAAATGCTCAACCCGATCAACCTGTTAAACCCGCTAAACTTGCAAATATATTTGCATATTCGAAAAAAAAGTTGTACCTTTGCAGTCGAAAATAGAAATTAACAAGTAAAGATGGAAGATGTTTTATTAAAAATGCCTACTTCAGATGTGGCTTTTATCCAACAAATGGCTTCTCGTTTTGGTTGGACGATAGAGAACCGTGCTAATGTAATCGATAAGTTTATTGCAGCATGTAGTCGCTCTAATCAAAGATTGGAGGATGTTGATATTATGGAGGAAATAAAAGCCGTTCGATATAAGGCATGAATGTTATTCTTGATACCAATATTTGGGTCTCGTTCTTGTTTGGTAAACAATTACAGAGTGTGCGGTCTTTGTTCACAGACAAGGATGTGCATGTTTATGTCTCGTATGATTTAATAAAAGAATTGTTAGATGTAACTTCTCGCCCGAAGATTAAACAACATATCTCTCAAGACGCAGTTGTAGCGATGTGGGATTTGATGAAGGAAAAGTGTTATGTTGTTGACAATTATCCTACTATTTCTGCACCTGTTCGAGATCCAAAAGATGTTTATTTGTTAGCGATGGCAGATGCCATTCCTGCGGATGTTATTATTACTGGGGATAAAGATTTATTGGCATTGACTACTTTTAAGGAAACAGAAATTATAACTTTTGCAGAGTTTCAGTTATTACTATCTGCAAAAAAAGAATAATACCTTTTTTGCCGTTTTGGGAAAAATAAAATGGCAGACATATTGAAATCATTAAATTGATTAAGCATAAACTATTATTTCGCGTTCGACAAAGTCTACCAAACTATAAAGAACCACAGAAATAATTGTTATAAGGTGTCAATTAGAGACCTTCCACAAGTACCGAAATTGTTATGTCTTTTGTGGACTGACTTTTCGTACTTGTGGGGGTTTGGTAGACACCTGTCGAACGGATTAGGAAGTCCACTTTTTTATCCGTCGTGATTGATAGTTATGCCCTAAATACCTATCAATCATGGCAAACAATTCAAGTTTACGTGCGGCAGACAAAGCCAAACAAGATGAGTTCTACACCCAGTTGGCGGACATTGAGAAGGAACTCCGTTTTTACAAAGACCACTTCCGTGGCAAGGTCGTTTTCTGCAACTGCGACGACCCATACGAGAGCAATTTCTTCAAGTATTTTGCGCTCAATTTCAATAGTTTAGGTCTCAAGAAGTTGATTTGCACCTGTTACGACGGCTCGCCCTTTATGGGGGACGAACTGATTTTTGACTTTGATATTTTCCACCAAGAAGCCAGCAAAAAGGCATACAAAGTTGAGATAACCGAGGTCAAAGACGAAAACGGCGACGGGGCTATTGACCTTTCAGACGTGCGTATTTTGCTCCAAAACAATAAAAACGCAATCTCTCTTCTCAAAGGCAATGGCGATTTTCGTAGTGCTGAAAGTATAGAATTGCTAAAAGAGGCGGACATCGTAGTTACAAATCCGCCCTTCTCCCTTTTTCGTGAATATATGGCACAACTTATTGAATATCAAAAAAGTTTCGTCATTATTGGAAATATGAATGCTATTAGTTACAAGGAAATTTTTAATATAATTCGTAGCAATCACATATGGTTAGGATATACC
>JAGHSE010000149.1 GCA_018066015.1 Candidatus Colivivens equi | reverse complement strand
GTGTAGGAGTTGGGAGGAGACAATCCTCTTGACTCCTTTTTTTAATATAAAATGAGAAACAAAGAAATTCTGCTAATCATAACAACACTCATGTTGCTCGTGACAACACCAGCACAAGCAGTTATGCATAGGATTGATGTTAGTGCCGTTGAGATAACAGATGCTGACATTGATTTCAACGGAACAGTTGTTGACAAGGAGACAGGAGAGGAACTGATAGGGGTTACCATTGCTATAAAAAAAGGTACTTCAATCGTTGGAGGTACTGCAACCAATGCTGATGGAAAGTTCTCTTTGAAAATTACCGAGAAGGATTACACTGTGCAGATTAGTTATACTGGCTACAAAACAATCATACTTCGTCCGAAAGATATAAAATCAGGTATGAAGATTCAGATGGAATCCGACTCCAAACTTATCAACGAAGTAGTTGTGACAGGTTTCTTTGACAAGAATAAAAATACGTTTACTGGTTCGGTAACACAGTTGAAGGCAGAAGACCTGAAACTTGTAACAGGAACAGACATCGTATCTGCAATTGCTGCACTTACACCTGGTTTGCAACTTCAGGTAAACAGTGCACAGGGTTCCAACCCTAACTATGTGCCGGAACTTATCATGCGTGGTATGTCATCTTTTTCAAATGATGGTCAGGGCGTAAATCAACCTACTATCATTCTTGATGGCACTGAAATCAGTATGACTGATTTATATGACCTCGACATGAATGAGATAGAAAGTATTAACGTACTGAAAGATGCTTCGGCAACTGCACTTTATGGTTCCAAGGCATCAAATGGAGTCATTGTTATAACCCGAAAACCTATTACAAGTGGGACAATCCATGTAGCATATAATTTCACAGGAAATGTGCAATATCCAAAGCTCAACGACTACCAATTACTCTCACCCTCTGAAAAACTTGAGTATGAACGTTTGGCAGGACTCTATGATGCACACAAGTCTATTGACCCTGCTACAGGATTACCTTTGCAATATAAGTATGATGAACTCTACAATGAGCGTTACAAGCGTATTCAAGCTGGTCAAAATAGTGATTGGCTTTCACAGCCTGCACGTATAGCATTCAGTCATGACCATTCACTTCGCGTATATGGAGGAGCTGCTGACATTAGATATGAACTTACTGGACGTTTTGCGAACACCCTTGGTGTGATGAAAGACGATTATCGTCGTCGTTATAATATCGGCTTCAAGTTGGATTATTTTATCAATAACAGTATCAAAATATCTAACAGAAGTACCTATGCAGAGGTGTATGTGAAGGATACACCTTATGGTTCATTCTCACAATATGCAAGAATGAATCCTTATGATCCGATGTATAACGAGGATGGTACTGTTAATTTGGATCTTTCGTGGGATCTTGATAATCCGCTTTATGAAGCCACTCTAGGGTCGTTCTCTAATTCTGATTCACGTACTTTTTCTAATAGTACTGATTTGAGATGGGAAATAAATAAAATGTTCAGAATTACAGGACATTTCAATGTCTCTTCGGGGCGCAGTAGTTCAAGTGATTTTACATCACCTAAATCGCGTGCATTCAAAAACGAACTTGACCTCTCTAAGCGAGGTTCACTGCAACGAGGTTATACTACTGACAATAGTTATAGTGGTAATATAGTTGGTTCGTTTAATAAGATGTTTGAGGATGAATCACTCATTAGTGCATCAGCAGGATGGGAAATCAATTATTCCAAGAGCCGTAGTGAATACATTACAGCCATTGGTTTCTACAACGACCAATTATCCTTTATTGGAAATGCTGCAGGATACCCTACAACCACACCTTCAGGTGTTCAGGGGGAATCGTCTGACGTAGGTATGTTTCTCTCTGCCAACTACTCATTCCGTAATCGTTATTTCGTAGATGGAACATGGAGGCTCACTGGTTCTTCACAGTTTGGTGAAAATAATCGTTATGGTAATTTCTGGTCTGCCGGACTTGGGTGGAACATTATGAATGAATCATTCATGAAGGCCATAAAGAAATCCTTTGATGTGTTCAAACTTCGTGCATCTACTGGTTATACAGGAAAAGTATCATTCTCGCCATTCCAGGCTATGACTATGTATCAGTATTCCAACCGTTATGAATATAAGAATGGAATTGGGGCAGTCCCTATGACAATTGGTAATGTTGATTTAGCATGGGAACGTACTATGAACTATAATTTAGGACTTGACCTCTCAATGTTTGATCATCGTCTGAATTTTGTTGTTGATGCGTATATCAGAAATACAAAAGATTTGTTGCTTAATAAATCAATGGCACCATCAACAGGGGTTACTTCGGCAATGGGGAATCTTGGTGAATTACAAAACAAAGGTGTAGAACTGCAACTTGATGGATATATATTCCGCACTTTAGACTTTAACTGGAAATTAGGTGTTACTGGGTATTGGAATCGCAATAAGATTACAAAAATCAATGAGGCTTTGAAAGAGATGAACAAGCGTAATCAAGAAATGGCAAGTTCTTACAATTATCCGCTACCTCAATATGCAGAAGGAGAGAGTGTGACTGCATTAAAACTTGTTCGTTCTGCCGGTATTGACCCTGCTACAGGTAAGGAAGTTTATATTAAACTCAATGGTGAGAAAACATTCACTTATGATGCAACTGATAAAGTACTGATTGGTGACACTCAACCTCTATTTAATGGTACGTTCAATACATCATTATATTGGAAAGGATTCTCTGTATATGCACTCTTTGACATTCGTATGGGTGGATATATTTACAACACAACTCGTGCTTCAAAGGTTGAAGGGTCAAATCCTAAGTATAATGCCGACCAACGAGTATTTGATGACCGTTGGAAACAACCTGGAGATATTGCTATGTATAAGAATATAGCCGATTCTTCTACTCCACGTCAGACAGACCGCTTTGCTGAAAAGGAAAATACACTTAATTTGGGTACACTCAATTTTACTTACGATTTCAGTCAGAGCCTATGTAAAAGAATTCATCTTCGTAATCTGCGATGCGGTATTAACTTTACTGATATATTCCGTATTTCGAGTGTGAAGATTGAACGTGGAACAGACTACCTATACTCAAAAGGGTTTGAAATTAATGTGTCTGCAATATTTTAATCATTACGGCTGTTAAACGACAACGATAAACTTCATAAACTATAAACCATCAATTCTTTTCTAATTTGAAAATGAAAATAAAAATATTTCTCGCAGTATTATTCAGTGTTACGGTTATTATATTCCCATCTTGTGATAATTTTTTGGACATAACCCCTGAAGGACAGGTAAAACGTAGTGAGATGCTTAATACCACAGACGGTATCGAAGATGCCCTATATGGTGTATATGCACAGTTACGTCGGGGTGAACTCTATGGTATGGCTCTCGGTATATATGGTATTGAGATTCTTGGACAAAATATGGATTGTTATGGTTCGGATTTTGTCACCAACTTAGGTTCTTACAATTGGGAGTATTCTCAAGTTCGTGAATGGAGTGAGGGTGTGTGGACTGCTATGTATAATAACATCTCAAATGTCAATTCTGTGCTCAGTGCTGATTTAGTGGCGGATGCAAAAAACTTTCCATACAATATATATAAAGGTGAAGCTTTGGCATTACGTGCCTTCATGCACTTCGACCTTCTTCGTCTTTTTGCACCTCAATACACACTTGATACATCAGTTCAGGGTATTCCATACCAAACGACCTTTTCGCTTCATACTCCCGACTTTGAGAGTATGACTGCTAATTTTGAGCATATATTATCAGACTTGTTAGAAGCTGAAGAATTACTTTCTGAAGAAGGTAAATATGTTAATCAGACCTCATTCATGACTGACCGCCAAACTCATTTCAATCTGCATGCAGTGCGTGCTGAACTTGCTCGAGTGTATTTTACTATGGGTAACAATGAAAAGGCGGCAGAATATGCAAAGAAAGTAATAGAAGAGAGTCCATATCAACTAAAGGAAAAGACAGAAGTGCTCAATGACGTAGCGGGTGTATTTTCAAGAAAGGAATGTGTGTTTGGTGTTTATTATGCCGATTTCTATGGCAATGTCAGTGGGCTTTTACAGCAACAACAATCTTATTATTCACTCACTCCTCGTGATGATTTCATGGATTCGTATAATGCCGAAGCGGACGGACTAGATTATCGTTGGTCTGCATATTTCACTGCTGTTGAGACAGGTGGAGAAATTCATTACAGACTATCAAAATTTACAGACATATATGAACTCAACAATATCGAAGGTAGCCGTCCTACTGATTTGATTCTCGGAATCAATATCATTCGCATTCCTGAGATGTATTATATCATGGCAGAGTGTCTTCTTGATTCCGACATCGCTACTGCGACTTCTTATTATAATGCCGTACGTCAGCACCGCGGACTGGAACCACTTGCTTCTGATCGCAAATTGACTATTGAACTTATCGTGCTTGAACGTTTGAAAGAATATTTTGGTGAGGGTCTGACGTTCTTCAATAACAAACGACTTAATTTGCCTATGACTTCTGCTGACGGCAAGACGCAATTCCCTCCTTCCAATGATATTTATGTAGTACCAATTCCTGATTCTGAATATGCAAACAGATATTAATATTTTTCATCATAGGCATATAGCAATTAGCTCTTATCTTTTTGTGTTGATATGCCTTGTGTGCTCATGCTCCGACAATGATTATATGGTGTATGATGCTAATGATAATGGTGTTTATTTCAATCACGACACTTTGGAATACTCATTCTCGGTATTACCTGTTGATTCTGTCACTCACGTCATCAATGTGCCTGTGAAGGTTATGGGAGCCTTATATGATGAACATCGTACTTTTACATACGACATACTTACTGAAATGCCTTCTGATTCAGTCTTGAAAGGTATATATGTACCAAAGAATCCTGATTTTGTTTGGGCGCAAAAAGGTGTTCAGTATTCTGTTCCGGATGTTGTGCATATTCCTGCAGGACAGACTGAGGGTGTTATTCCAATCACAATATATCGTTCCAAGCTTGAAGGTAACTACTATGATGGGTATAAACATTATCGCATAGTAATCAGGCTCAGAGAGAATGAAAATTTTACACCTACTCTCTCACTTATGGACCAAACACGCATAGTTCAGTTTGATAACGCAATTGAACAACCTGCATGGTATGATGCTTATGGAGAAAAAGTATGGTACAAGCCAGAACTTGGAGAGTGGCATCCATATAAACTGATTAAGTTAGTGGAATATTTTCACGACGTGAAAGATGTGTTGCCTGAGACGTATGCCAAAATGGTGGCTTTGTATGGCGAAAATCTTGAGAATGTACCATATGGAGACTTCCATGTATATCGTACTATCTTCCGCAAATATATCTATTCGCGAATGTATGAACATTTCAATAATCCTGCAAATCGCGACATGATATTATCACTCTATCCAGACTTTATATTTGATTTTCCAGACCCATTTGCTACTGAGGGCGCAGAATGAAGAGTTACAAACATAAACCTTTATCAAAAATGAAAATAAAGTTTATATCAGCAGTTTTAGTTATATCAACCATTTTCGTTACTACCTCATGTGTTAACGATGATACAACAAATGCCGACCGAGAGTTATCTGAGATTACGATTGACTCTACTTCTGTCAACAAGGTATATAACATCAACAAGAACGACATTTTGACAATCCATCCAAAGGTTCATCAGTCTTTAGACGGGTTGGAACTTACATATACATGGGAAATCAATCAGGAGGTCTATTCTCATGCTAATACGTTTGAATATAATGCAAAACTATTAGGAACATTCCAATGTCGCCTTATTGTGGAGAACTCGGATGGCAAGACCTTTTATCCATTTACAATCAATGTCAATTCGCCTTATGAAGAAGGGATTGCAGTTATTAGCCAGGATACAGAGGGCAAGAGCATGCTCTCGTTCATGCTTACACCTACAGATACTGAGACCCCACGTCATTTCACCTCGGGCGACTGTTTTGCAATCAATAACCAAGATACCCCATTTGCGTCTCGGGCAATAGATATGGTACAGTCTAGTGGTTCTCTTATTATAGCATGTCAGGGTGTTGAGGGGTGGCAAGATAAGGGATTGTCAGGACATAATGCAGATGTGCCAACTCTGTATTATCTTAACGAAAAAACCTTAGTGGCTGAAAATATTCTCACTGTTGCTGAATATTCGGATTTCAAACCTACTCACCTTATTATTCCGTCTGTTGGGGCTTCAGGGGTTGCTTATCCTGTACTATGTGAAAATGGTAGCATATACGAATTTTCTACCACCGAGGGCGCAATATCAAAACCTACGAAATTACAATCAAAATATGCACAGACATGTCTGGCACACGATGATGGTGGAACGGGGTGGTATTTTGATTTGATTTTCTGGGACAAAACTGTAGGTGGTCTGTGTGAGATTTACAGTGGCTACGGACCTTATTATTGTGGACACAAATATCATCTGCTTCGTGAGGAATGTCAGGGACAGGACAATTATTTCAATGGCAATGATATCGTGAAAATTGTTTTGATTGAATTGACTGACAAACAAAAACGCACTGAACGCAGTGAAATACTTGTTCTTACCAAAAACGCATTTATGACACGCAAAACCATACTTGACACAGGTTTCTGGGTATATGATGCTTCTACTGGTTCCAATGTGTTATTTGATAACGGAGGCACAACTACTGCATGTGTTGGTACTGACATTATCAATGAAAATACACCATGCGTTGCAAACAAGACGTATTATTCACTTCTGTTTGGAAAAGGAAATCGTCTTATGCGGTGGAACTACACAACACAACAGACTCTTGATAAGGCTGATGTACTTCAGACATTTGGGTCGGACGATGCAATTATCACAGATTTAGTACTTAGTAGCGACCACCTTACAACGTATGTTGCTTTCTACGAGCCGAATCAACCAGGACTGAATGGTAGTGTGTACGTCATTAACACTGATAATGGAAAGATTCTTGAACGTCATGACAATGTATGCTACAGACCAACGCGAATGATATATAAAAAGAAATAAACAAGAGCAGAGGAAACTGGTGGCTCTATCATTTCTGGTAACTCTATCATTTTGGAATCACTAGAATAATAAATCAAGAGAATAAAATCAACAAACTATACAACGTGAAAATTTCAAAATATATAATAAATTTATTATTCTTGACAATAGTGTTGATGATAAGTTGTGGTGAGGACCGTACATATGAGTACGAAGAATTCACTATCAAGAATCGTGTGATGCAGGAATTGCTTCAAAAATACTATCTTTGGGGTGATAGTATCAAAGATTTGACTTGGAAAGAATATTTTGGTGATGTCAATACTTGTTTTCAAAAAATGATTTCTCAAGCACCAGTGGAAGACAAGTGGTCATATTGTGCGATTGATTCAGTAGAACAAGATTATCATGAAAGAGGCTATTTCAATCATATCCATTCTTATGGTTTGGATGTCATGACAATGAACGATCCAACACGACTTACCAATCAGACTTATGCTCGTATTCTTACAGTTTATCCTAATTCCTCAGCTGCTGAATGTGGATTAAAGCGTGGCGACTTTATTGGATATATCAATGGTGAAAAGTTAACTGCTAAAAATGCAGAACTACTTAAAAATGGAGAGGCATTAAGTCTTGTTGTTTATCATATGTTGCTAATTCGTGATTCAATAATTTGGGAAAAGGTTGATACTATTCAAATGAACAAAGCCACTCGGGTAGATGACGTTCAAGTTCCCGTCGTCAGACATTTTATTAAGAATAATAAGTCTGTTTCATACATGATGGTCAATTCTCTCAAGGATGATGGGTTCAAGTACGATTGTGCAAATATCAATTCGGCTGATATCTTTGTTCTTGATTTGCGCCTATGTAATGATGGTACTATTGACAATGCATGTGCGTTGGCTTCGTGTATCGTCCCTACTGAGTGTATCGGCGAAATATTTGCAAAGACATTATGGAATAGAAGTAATACTCAGTACAATAAGGACTATACCTATGATGCCGAATACCAAAAATATCACCTTGATGTTGATAGCCTTGTAATCATTACGGGTAAATATACCCAGTCCGCTTCGGAATGGCTAATAAATGGTTTGAAGAACACTATGCGTGATCGAGTAAAAGTAATAGGTGTAAAGACAGTTGGGCAGAATGTTCTGTTGTCAGACATACCTACCACTTATGGATATACATTACATCCTGCAGTGGCATTTGTAGCTGATGCGAATGGGCAATATAATTACGAAAATGGAGTGTGTCCTGATATTGAAATTGATGAATATATGTATCATCCATTATATGAATATGGTGATGAACGTGAAGTAATTCTAAATTCTATATTGAGATAGTATGAGAAAATTCTTATTCGTTAGTTGTGGGCTTGCATTGTCAGTGACTATGATGGCTCAGGGCATTTCTTCGGAGATGCTTAATAAAATGAAAGTTGAAAATAAGATGACTGCTTCTGATAAGGCAATATATAATGCTATGGCGGCAAATAATATCACGGTATTGGCTGCAAATCAGAGCAACAAAATTGAGCAAAATACTTATTTCAGTAATAGTGTTCCTTCAAAAGGCATCACTGACCAAAAATCCTCAGGTCGTTGTTGGCTATTCACTGGGTTGAACGTATTGAGAAGCAAGGTCATTAACCAGCGACATCTTGAAGGACTGGAGTTCTCGCAACTTTATTGCTTCTTCTATGATCAATTAGAAAAATCTAATTTATTCCTTCAGGCAGTAATTGACACTAAGGATAAACCTTTTGATGACAAGACTGTAGAGTGGCTTTTCCATAATCCTTTGAGTGATGGAGGAACATATACTGGTGTTGCAGATTTAGTCATGAAATATGGACTTGTACCTGCAGGGGTAATGCCAGAGACTTTTGCAAGTAATAATACAAGTAATTTTGTATCTTTCCTTAAACGCAAGTTGCGCGAAGACGGAATAACTCTACGTGAATCACAAGGCAACCTACAAGTGCAGAAAGAAAAAATGCTCAGTGAAATTTATCACATGCTAACACTTGGATTTGGTGAACCAATCACAGAATTTACATGGGCTCCCAAAGACAAAAACGGCAAATACCTCTCTGCGCCTAAGAAATACACACCTAAGTCATTTTATGACGAATTGATAGGTGATGACCTCAATGAAAACTACGTCATGTTGATGAATGATCCTACTCGTCCATATTGGAAAACTTATGAAATTGAATATGATCGTCATCTTTATGACGGTCACAACTGGAAATACTTGAACTTACCATTACAGGATATCAAGGCTGCTGCAATTGAGAGTATAAAAGATAGCACCATGATGTACTTCTCGTGTGATGTGTCAAAAGAACTTGATAAGACTCGTGGATTACTCGACTTGAAAAATTTTGATTATGAATCAATTTTTGGCGTCAAATTCGGCATGGACAAACGCCAGCGAATAATAACATTTGATAGTGGCTCGTCACATGCTATGACACTTATGGCTGTTGATATTGATGCTGAAGGTAAACCTATTAAGTGGAAAGTAGAAAATAGTTGGGGAGCATCTTATGGATATAGCGGACATCTTATTATGACTGATGAATGGTTTGATGAATATATGTTCCGTTTGGTTGTAAATAAGAAATACCTCTCTGACAAAGCCCGTAAAGCATCCGAACAAAAACCTGTTATGCTACCATGCTACGATCCTATGTTTGCAATGGAAGAGTGAGATAATTAACAACATAAACAACAAAACTATGAAAATTGAAGAGCGTTTTCTTAATTACGTAAAATTCGACACACAAAGCAGTGAAGAATCTGAGACATGTCCAAGTACATCAAAACAAATGGCATTCGCAGAATATCTTCGTGATGAATTAAAAAACATAGGTTTGCAAGACGTAGAACTTGACGAACAAGCCTATCTTTATGCTACTCTTCCTTCAAACATCGACAAGGATGTCCCTACAGTAGGTTTCATTGCCCACATGGATACAAGTCCTGATTGCAGTGGCGCAAATATCAAACCTCGTATAGTTAGAAACTATGACGGCAAGGATATTGAATTAAGCGAAGGAATATTCAGCTCTCCTTCAAAGTTCCCAGAACTCAATGACCACATTGGTGAAGACATCATAGTCACAGATGGTCATACACTACTCGGTGCAGACGACAAAGCAGGAATAGCAGAAATCGTACAAGCCATGGTTTATTTTATGGAACATCCTGAGATTAAGCACGGAAAAGTACGAGTTGGGTTCAATCCAGACGAAGAAATCGGCATGGGAGCACACCACTTTGACGTTGAGAAGTTCGGATGCGACTTTGCATACACAATGGACGGCAGTGAAGTAGGGGAAATAGAATTTGAAAACTTTAATGCAGCCAGTGCAAAAATCAAGATAAACGGAGTGAGCGTACATCCTGGATATTCCAAGGGAAAAATGATTAATGCAGGCAGAGTAGCAACAGAACTCGTGCAGATGTTGCCACAAGACGAAACACCTGAGACTACAGAAGGCTATGAAGGGTTCTTCCACCTTACAGGTATGCAAGGTAGTTGTGAGAATGCAAGTCTTTCGTTCATTATCCGTGATCATGATCGCAACAAATTTGAGCAACGCAAACAGAAAATGACTGAAGTAGTAGCTACTATTACAAACAAATATGGCGAAGGTGTAGCCCAACTTGAACTGAAGGATCAGTACTACAATATGCGTGAAAAAGTTGAACCAAAGATGTTTATCATTGATATTGCCAAGGCTGCAATCACTGAGGCTGGAATGGTTCCAAAGATAGTAGCAATACGTGGTGGTACAGATGGCGCACAATTGTCATTTAGAGGACTCCCTTGTCCAAATCTCTTTGCTGGAGGTATTAATTTCCATGGCCCATTTGAATTCTGCCCTGTACAATCTCTTGAAAAAGCAGAGAAGACAATCATCAATATAGTCAAGAAAGTAGCAGAATAACATAGAGTAGAAATAAAGTAAAAGAGGTCGTGTCAAAGTGAGTGAGCTGACACGACCTCTTTATATTTGAGTTTTGTATGTAGTTATTACTTCACAAAAACTTTTTTACCCTGGATGATATTGATAGCGCCTTTCTGTGGTGCAGAGAGGAGTTGTCCTTTGAGATTAAAGATACGTGTATCTGTAATATCGTTCATGTGCATGTCTGTGATTGATGATGGTAAGTCAAAACTATAGTCAGTGACTGTCTTGACTCCTGCTACACTGAAGTATTTCTGAATGTCTCCGCAGAACCATACCTCCTTGCCGAGGTTGCCTGGGTTGTCCTTGAGGTTGAGTGCTGCACGTACTGCTTTACATTCTGCTGGAGATGTAGCAAGTGCTACAGGTACGCATTCCTTTACATCAGTTGCGTTCTTGTTTGAAGAAATAAGTACATTTGATGCAACAGCTCCTTCTGCTGTGAATGCTGCTTTTTCAAGTGAACCATCTGCAAATCCTACGATAAATCCGTGGAACCATTGTTTTGTCATAACAGGGTCAGAAGTGGTATTGCTTTCTGCAAATATAAACATTGGATTAACATCGCATGCTTCCCAAGGATCTGATATTTTTCTTCCTGTTAGGATTTCGTCTGTTTCTGGTGATACGTTGATGTGTGATACAATGCATACATTTGTTGTTGCCCTGCCTTCAGAATATTTTTCTGTGGCTGCTGTAGTTAGTGTGATTACTGCTACGCCTACTCCCTTGATTGTTACTATTCCTTCATTATCAACTGTCGCTACGGCTTCGTTTGAAGATGTGAATGTCTTTGCTCCGTCTGAGAGTGTTTCATAATCAGTGCTCTTGATTGGGAAACTACCGTCAGTTTTATCTTCTAAATAAGCAATATTGATGAATGTGGTCTTTGGATCTTGCTTATCGGAAATTACTTCGATATCATCGGCAGATACTGCATAATATTGGATGTTCTCCTTGAAAGGAATTACAAATACGTTGAGATTGTATTTATCTTCGGTATTGAATGCTATGTCTTTGAGTTGGTCGAATTGGTCAAAGATGTTAATTGATGCTCCATTTTGATCAAAGTTGTATTGTGCGTGTTTGCCACTTGTGTCGGTTGATTGATATTTTACACCTTCGAACAAGACAAACTCGCTGGCGTTTGCTTTAGTCACATCCTTTGCGTTCATTGGGCGTGGTGTTACTGAAGTAAATGATGTTCCACTGGCTCCTGCCCAATCGGATACTGAAAGCTCAGGAAGTCCGTTGTATGAGTAGAGTTTGCCTGAAAGTGTGCCAGTGAGGACGTCGCCACGCTGGAATTGTGCATTCTTGCCGTAGAGAAGGAATGAACCAGTTGCATCTTGGATAAAGATATTTGCTCCGTTGACACCAGTTACGATGATATTTTCAAATGTGAATGTAACTGTAGGTGCGTCGTTCTGACTTGTTGCTGTACAATTTGCGATGAGTTCAGCAATTGTCTTGTATGGGGCAGCAGCTGGGATGCAAGTCTCAGTTGTGATTGCACTCTTCTGGTCGTCATCATTGTAGCATATTGCTCTAACCTGAACTGCAGTTTCGATTACGAATGGACCTTCATAGAGGATAGATGAGTCATCAGGGTCAGAACCGTTAAGTGTGTAGTAGATTGTATTGTCTTCGCCAGAAGGGTCTGTGATAGTGACTGTAGCAGTGGCTTTATCAAAAGAGATTTTAGGTGCAGATACGCCTCCTAATACACTGATTCCTTCCCAACTAACGAGTGAGATTTCCCACTGTCCTTGATAATTTTGGTAGATACCCTTTGCTGTTCCCACGAGTTTATTGCCTATTTGCCAACCGAGGTCTGCATTGTTGCAATAGAGTTCAAGGTATTTGTCGCCGTCATAGACCGTGTTGACATATACGCCACTGCGGAATGTGTCGCTACCTACGAATCCTGTGATTTCTACTTCGTTGAGTGGTACAATTACTGGCCAACCATCTGCTGTAGGTATTTGACCAATAAGAGCATTGAGATTATCATAAGTCTTTGCAATCTTGTATTGAGACGTAACAACTTTGCTCTTTTGTTCTCCAGACTGTGCATATGCAGAGAGTTTTGATGTTTCGCTGATTGTAATTGGAGCAGTATATTTTGAATATTCACCATCATTGATTGAGTAATAAACATCAGCACCAAGTCCATCTATTGTTACTTGAACTGGTTCGTAGAAGTTTCCACCATTTGGTGCGATGATTGGGTTGCTTATTGAAGAAGAGTCAAACTTGTAGAGTTGAACTTTTGAAATCCAGATAAAACCGTTTGATTTACCGTCTTCTTGGCAGTCAAATACAAGACGATAAAATTGGTTTGCCTTTGGTGTAGGAACCAGAATAGTTACTTCACTAGCTGCGAGGTCTATTGGAGTCTTTTGAACATCTGTAGAAAAGTTTGCATCGGAAGCAATTTGGAGATAAGCTTCATTTACCTTATCAGGTTTTACTGCATTAAAAGTAACGACTACTTTTGTAATCGTCTCGCTTACCTGTGGTGTTGAGATAGAAGCCACAGAAGGGTCACTTTTGCGACCACACTTTATGACATCCCAAGTATTATTGTTGTTGTTAAAATTAGAAATAGTCCATGTGAAGTCTTCGCATGTAGCAGTCCATGTGTCTGTGTATGAACCAACTTTCTTAGAATTTCCTTCAGGGAAAGTCAATGTTTTGTACAGAGCATCGCCTGCAAATGCCATTGTGCATAGACAAAAGGCAAAAATTGAAAGTAAAAGTTTTCTCATAAGTTTTTTTTAATAAAAGTTGTTGGTTTATAGTATAAATATTATAATTTCCATTCTGTAGATGAATAATCACGTTCAACTGTTGTCTCTATGTTGTCTGGAAGGTTGTGGAAGAAGTCAATTCCAGTCTGTTGTTCTAGATAGTCAATGGTGACAGCAGCTTCTCGAACGTCAGCACTCGTGGCACTGCGACCATATTCCTTGTGTTCTACCCAAAACCCCAGTGCACTATATTTTCCAGCCTTGAGACGAAGCAACGCAATGAAATAGTGCTTTGGAATTGGAATAATCTTACCTTTACTACTACGAACAGTGCCTTTTGTCTCGCCATCGTAGATGGTACCCCCCTTTACTATATATAAGGTGTCGGCAAAATTGGTAGTTCTGCCAAGGTTCTGAACATAAGATTCAAATTTAGACCAATATGAACCGTTGAAGTCGTAGCTCATGGGGGTCATATTGGTCATGTAGAATGTTTGACGGTCAGCCTCAACACTGTATCTTCGGTCGTAAGAAGCACAGATGTGTCCTCTAACTCCATTACCATTGAATGTACCAGCACCAATCCAGTATTCGTCACTTAGTGCCGGGTCGTCAGCCCATGCGTCGGAACGTCCTGCTGATACACCGCGCGTAAGTCCGTCGAAACGAAATGCAACCCAACGTGAGTGGTAGTGTTCCAAATCGTACTCCAGACAATAAGTCATCACGGAATCATTGTTGATGCGTGTGCTGTGTTGAATGAACCGAGTCTTGCTACCACTAAGCATCTTTGGAACTTCCAAACGTGATAGGTACTTAGTGTTTGGAGTGTAAGGACGAATGTTGATATCATCTTCATTATCCTTGCTACACGAAGCAGCAAGGATAATAATAGATGACAGAATTAATAAAACCCTTTTCACAATTAGTTCTTTGTTATAGTATAGTCGTCAATGAGCAGATTCCCACAGTTCTTAGGATTCATGATGACAAGGTTGACGGTGGTGGCTGATGTGAGTGAGAATGTGTGAGTGACTTTTATCCACTCAGAGTCAGTGATGTCGTTAGTGTAGTTGCCATAAACGTAACTGCCCACCTTGCCGTCGGTCACTGGTACGTAGCCAGGGCGTACTGAGGCTGCACTACTGCCTGATGCCCCCTTTGCATAGAATGAAATGGTGTATTCTCCTGCCTCAAGTAGGATTTCAGTAGAACCCAGGCGCTTGTTTGCAGAAGTATTGCCCTCAACCAATACAGAATAGTTTCCTCCATGTGCATCGGTTGATTTGGATATTGTTGCATTACTTGCAGTAGTAGTTGACTTCCACTGAGCAGGTGTCTTATCATCTGTCCAATTCTCAAATCCACTATTTGTAAATTCAGAGAGTTTGATACCTCCTGAAGGAGTTGGGGGTGTTGGAGGGGTAGGAGTGGTACCATTATTGCTTGTCCAATAGAGATAACTGTTGTTCTGTTCTGTCTCAGGGGTTGACATGTAGAGGGTTACCTTACCACAAACAATCACTGTGTCGCCTACAACAATCTGGTTGGCAGATGTGAATTTACCACCATTGAGATACTTGCTACGATATACATAGAAATCATTGCTTGACTTACCATCGTCTGAGACATAGTATGTGGCATTGCCAAAGTCAATGCTGACTTCTTTTACCTTGGAAACAATACCCTTGAAATATATTTCTCCTGTTGGAATCTGATTGTCAGCAAAGAGTTTTAGAAGCATTGCGATGTTGTAAGGGTCGCTTGCCGTACCACTACCCTTAGGATTTACAGGAGTAGGAGGTACAGGTTTGTCGCCACCGCCACCAAGACGACTTGAGTATGCCAGTTTGCTACCTGTGGTGTATTCACGAGTTTTGTTGTTATAGTTGACAACAGTACCGTAAACAACAACACTGTCGCCTACTTGAAGCTGATCGGCAGACGTAAACTTAGCTCCATCAAGGCTGTATCCACGATATACTTCAAATTGGTTTGCCGTAGTACCATCGTCGGAGATATAGTATGTAGCATTGCCGTAACTTGTACTTAAGTCATCAATCTTTGAAACAATGCCTCGAGTATAGACAGTACCAGTAGGGATAGTGCCTGCATCGAAGAGTGACTGAAGCTGAGCAACGGAGAATGGGTTGTCAGCAGTACCGCCACCACCAGGAACTGGTTGAGGACCTACCCCTGGAGTACCTTTACAAACAGTAAGGCTCTTGACTTCCCATGTAGAACCAGAAGTGGCGTTAGTATTGTAGTAGAGTGCAAGACGAATCTTTTGACCCATGTAGTTTTCAGGTATTGCAATTTGAGTGTTGGCAAATGTAGCCCAATCAGTTCCTTCTGTGTGCTTATTGTTAAGAACCTCCCAATTTGCAGCTGGATTGTTTTCATCAAATGAAGTGGTGATGAGTAGTTGCTGATTTTCGTCACCCTTGTTGTAGCGTAGGATATAGTTGTAGTCAACATAAGCAGAATCAATCTCAGCAAGGTCAATCTCAGGGGAAACAAGATAGTATGTACCAGCAGTAGTCTTCTTAGATGCATTGTCATAACCAGTAGCTTTAGCTGTGCTGTAATCATTAATCCACTCACCTGCTCCACTTGTGGTATAGTTAATGAACGGACTAAGAGATGTTTCAAATACCTTGTCAAATATTATACCTTCAGGTTTTGGTCCAGGACCTGGAATGTCAGCTTCACCCTTGAGAACTTTGAAGTTCTTGACTTCCCATGTAGAACCATTATCAGGGCAGTTATAGAAGAAAGCAAAACGTACTTTCTTGCCCATGAACTTAGCTGGTATATTTGCAGCTATACTGACGAATGTGTTGTAGTCAATAGTTTCTTCATGGTTGTTGTTGAGAAGAGTCCACACAAGGTCAGCTGGACTTTTTGTAATATCGTATTCAGAGTCATCAATGATGAATATTTGCTGATTTTCATTACCCTTGTTGTAACGGAGAACATAGTCGTATGTGATGTGTGCAGTGTCAACACCCTCAAGTGAGATAGTAGGAGATACGAGATATGCTGTAACTGGAGTGGTCTTTTTAGTAGTCTTGTCATAACCAGTAGCACAAGCAGTGCTGTAGTCATTCTTCCAACCACCTTCACCAGCTATGACAATATTCTTCCACTTGCCTAAAGAACTGGCAAAAGTCTCTTTGTAGATAGTGTTGTCACGGCCTCCTTGATTATTAATTTCGTATGGAGCCGGTACATCTTCGCATGAATAGAAAACGACGGCGAGGAATGCCATACATAAAAATGATAAATACTTTTTCATTGTCTTATATTTTTTTGTTATTTGTTTGCTGGTATTTTAAAGAAACAATCTTTGCTACAAAGTTGAATCTGCCATCCATCGTAGTAAGTGAGGATGCCAGTGAGCTGGACGAGTTCGTCACTGCGAGGAATATTGATGTATGCAACTTCATTTTGAGTGCTAGTACGTACGGTAATTTGGGAAGTACCATTAACCTTAAAGTCGCGATTGACTCCGTAACCATCATCGTGTTCATCGTAGTCTGCAAGATGCTTGGTAGTGTCGTTGAGGGTGAAGTAACCTTCAACCGTTACCAACATAGGACAATTTCTGAAATTCTGTTGCTTCTTGTCGGTAAAGATGGCATCGCTACCTTTAAGGAAGACAGAAGAAATTTTGTCTTTGTACTGAGCAGGAGTGCCGTCAAGATAGACGTTTGTGCGACACATCTGCAAGAGGGCTGCTCCGAGTCGGAGATTGCCTTTACTCGTATAATAAGGTTGTCCAATCTTAGGTACATAACTGTAACAGCCAACATAAAGACCATTGATGTTGACCTTCACTTTTTGTCCGACAGGGAAGAATGGATAGAGGCAAGTGTTTTTAAGAGCCAGTTCCAGACAATTCATTGGCAGTGGACAGTCATTGTCAGGGTCAATGTCAGCCAAAACAATGGTTTGGTAGAGATTACCACCCATATCGTTAGCAATAACTATACCTTCGAGAATAATATCTTCTTCAATAAGTTGGAAGGAATTGCTCTGAGCGAACAAGTCTTGTTTAGCCTCCTTGAACTCACTGATAGTCATTGTAGGCGTTCCTAAATCGACGGGACAAGTGATATGTTTCTGTACGTAGTTATCAGTATTAGCATTGTCCCATTCATCACGGCATGAAGTGAATGTAGTCATCCACAATCCGAGACATAATATTATTATATATTTCTTCATACCTTATTAGAATCTATAGTTAATATTCAAGAATGCATTAAACGGATTAGCATAGTAGTACTTAGGGTTGGCAGAGAATTTATAAGTCTTGGCGTTACCCCTTTCGTCACCATTAGCATAGAAGTCACTTCGGTTCTGTTCAAAACCACCTGTTTGCATGTTTCGATTGTTGTTGATGTTTTGAAGTGAGAGATTGATAGACATTGCACGACCTTTATTAAGGCGAATGAATTTACCGATGCTGGCATCAATCATAAATCCACCATTAAGTTTTTCTTGTTTAGGACTATATACCTTTGCAATGGCGCCGTTTGTATAGTAAAGAACTCCACCTTCTTCCTCAAAAGAAGCAAGTTCCTTTTCTGTCATGTCAAAGTATTCTACACCCGAAGCATCAATATTGGCAGTCTTCTTATTTGTTTGGTCAAGTACATATCCCATTCTGCGATATGTAGAGAATCCTAGATAATTTCTGTCATAGTAATTGATATCTAATTCCAGATACCAGTTGTTGATATTGTAGTTTGCTCCAAAACTGAGTGCTGTGAGAGGAGTGCCACTAACGTGCATGCCGTCAGCAAAGATTTTGTCCTTCATCACTTCTTCAGTTACAGGATTAATCCACTGTTTGTATTCTGTTGAATTGTTTTCAGAGAACATCTGTGCATCAGGGTTGTTGACGTATTGAGCTTCGCCTACAGATGCGAGTACATTGAATGAGAGTTCGCTAGTAACTTGATATGTGATAGCACCATCAAATCCATAATGCTGTTTGTTGAGACCTGACATGGTAACATAATAGAAACGAGAGTCAAGGTCATTATAGAAACCAGTCTGTTCAACTTGGTCAATGAAACGAGTGTAATATCCACTTAATTTACCTGAAAGGTTTCCGAAACGGAACGACCAACTTAAATTGGCAGATGCAATTTTCTCAAGAGTGAGATTGTTGACGAAATTATTTTGTACACGTGGTGCAACGAATGCGTTGCGCGCAAGGGGTGCCTGTGCATCAAAATTACCACCAATATCAATTCGTTGGTTTGCAAATGGACGGAATGTGATTTGTGCTTTTGCACCACCACCAAAGAAATTGGCAGCACCACTCTTGCCGTAAGAATAGTCTTTAGCACGACCATTCTGCATCAAACCTTCACGCTCAATAGATGTACCTTCTCCATAAGCACCAGCAACTAAACTATTTTTACCGAAGGTGTATTGGCCCTGAGCCCAACCTTTAGCTTTGTTGACGAAAATGTTGTAGTCGTAGCCGAAGCGGTCACCCTGCTTGATGTGGCGATTACGATTTCTAAGGTCGTTCTGAACTTCATCGCTACCCTTGCCGTAGTCACGTTCTGCATAGGTGTCAATGTCAATAAAGTCATTTGCACCAAGGAGGTCTTGCATTGTTTTGTAGTGCATACCCTTAGTGTGGTTTAATACTAATCCAGCAGAGTATTTGAATTGAGAGTTAACATTGTGGTTCCACGTAGGAGATAGTGCAATAACAAGTTGATCGTTATGCCGACGTTCCTGATAATAAGATGCAGTCTCGCCTTTCTGATTTTGAATACTGTTGACATAATAGAGCTTGTCCCAGTCTATTTGACGATTTGCTTTAATGCCCCAGTAGTCTTTCAATGTGTTGAACTGATCCATGTAATAAGGATGGTCTGCCAAATATTCAGGATTGTTGATATCCAAATCATATACATTGAATACAGAACTTGGGAAATTCTTGTAATAGTCAGGAGCAGGATTGTAGGCATTGTTTGCATAACTCAAAGCTGAGTTGCTATACATGGCATATTTAAATCCAACTGCAGTAGTCAATTTCCTGTCATCATCGAGTTTCCAGTCCCATGTAAAAATTGTAGTAGGTTCAAAATCGCGAACTACTCTTGAATTTCTCTTTTCCCCATTTTGATATCCCCAATATGGATTGTAGTAATGACTGTTTGCCAACCAATATGCTTCTTCAGTGGAAGCACCCTGTTGTGCACGTTCGGTAGGACTACCAAAAGTAACGAGTGAAATGCTATGTTGGTTGTTAAATTTTTTCTCAGCACTGAGAATATAACTGAAAGAATTGTAGAAAGTGCCTTCGATATTACCTTCCTTAGACCAGCGATAACCAACAGTTCCAGCAAAAGACCAACCATTACCGAGTAACCCAGTAGCATGTGTGAACATACCACGGAGGATGTAGTTGCGGTTAGTAGCAGAGATAGTAGCCTTGCTACCTGCTGCAAATGCACTGGCACGGGTGTTGATATTGGTGGCCCCACCTATGCTGCTATAAGTGAAATTGTTGAAATCAAGAGCAGTTGCTCCTTCCTGGTTACGGGTAGCATCGTTCATACCCCCAATCATGCTGTAATTGAATCTTCCTTGCTCAAGGTCGTTCAGCATCAGACCGTTCATAAAGTTCTGCTCGTACATGTTGTCGTAGCCTCTTACTTTGAATCTCGCAGGACTGAACCGATATCCTACTTCAGACAAGAAAGGGTCGTTGTTGACAGACATGATAGACGACACAGTCTGTGCCGCATCATTGTCGTCATCAAGTTGACTTTCTGTAAAAGTAAAATCAGAGCTGTCGTCCTGATTTCTCATGGCCGAATCGGTTTGCTCAGTTTGCGCGCATGCACACGCAGGTAAAAGAACAAAAGCCAAGGCCATAAATCTTACAGTTTTGTTCATAATGATTTAAATATTGGTTTTTTTTAATGACTCAATCAGTACTCTTTTTGGTATTGTTCTGCAAAGATAACAAAAAAAAC
>JAGHSE010000057.1 GCA_018066015.1 Candidatus Colivivens equi | reverse complement strand
ACGAGGAGACTGGTTCTGCTGGTAATTCTCCTCACGCTCACGATAATACTGCTGACCATCTACAGAATAAAAATAACCTTTGTCTTTACGGCTCGTCTTGCCGTGATAATCGGAATAAGGGGCTCCGGGTGTTCCTTTCATAGATAAATCGTTTTTTTATAGTTGAACAATAAGTTAATAAGATGATTGACTGAGGTGTTTATGAGGTTTTGCAAAGGCTTCATGACCTACTCGCGACCGTCTCGTGACGGTCGGTTCACCGTCTCTCGACTGTCGGGTGACTGTCGGGTGACCGTCGGGTGACCGTCGGAGAAAGAGCATAGAAATATACTACAAAAAGTGTGCCATCGTCGCAATTCGCTTGGCGGACTGACAAAATGGCAGAGAGGAGGATAGTACGGCCAACGACCGAAGGGCGTTATAGGAGCACAGACTGACTTCCGTAAAAACAGTAGTGTCCCCGCCGCTGGGACGGTGGGGGTAGGGGCGACGCAGGGGGCGTCGGTTTTCGAGGAAGTGCAGTCTGAGCGGACGAAAAAGAAGACCGTACCTGTAAGCGAGAGGGAGCGCCCCGCGGCAAGGGGCAATAAGATGCCCCGACGAGCGGGAGACAAACGAAAAGAAAGAACATGTTAACAAGAGTGGTCAATTGGTTTCAAGCGGAGATATCGTTTCTGCTATCGCGATGGGGCATTTGTCGTGTGAGACATTTGCCCACATTTGTCAGTATCGAACCGGCGCACACTTGCCAACTGACTTGCCCCGACTGCGCCTTAGGTTCGGGACAAACCGCCAAAGGTGGTCTTATGCCCCTAACCACTTTTGAACACATCCTCAACCAACTTGCCCCTTCGGTGCACACGATGCAGTTCTATTTTCAAGGCGAACCGCTCCTCAACCCCGACCTACCCAAGATGATTGCTTTGGCGCATAAGCGGCATATCTACACTGTCGTCAGCACCAATGCCCAAGCGCTCACACCTTTTTTGGCGCAGCAACTGACCGAGGCGGGACTCAACCGCATCATCGTTTCTATCGACGGATTCAGTCAGAAATCCTATGAACAATATCGTAAGGGAGGTAGTCTGCACGAAGCGATGGACGGTTTGCAGTATCTCCATGATGCGCAACAAGGGCATCAGCCGTGGATTGAACTGCAAGTACTGCGCTTGCGTTCCAACGAACATGAATGGGACTTTGTGCGCCATAATTACCGTCATATGGGAGCCAATAGTTTAACTTTCAAGACGGCGCAGTTTATTGATTTTGAGAACGGTAATCCGCTTATGCCCTCTAACCCTAAGTACTGCCGCTACGAACAACAAGCCGACGGGCGTTACCACCTCAAACATAGCCGGAACGGCGCACAATCCACAATCCACAATCCACTATCCACACCATGCCACCGCTTGTGGACGGGGTGTGTCATTACGACTACGGGAGAAGTGCTGCCGTGTTGTTATGATAAACAGAGCCGCTATTCGTTTGGCAATATACTGCAGCAAGATATACAAACCATCTATCATTCCGACAAGGCGCAGTCTTTCCGTCGTCGCGTACTCAAGGGGAACGCCATCGACATTTGTCAAAACTGTGGAGGATAAGTGCTTTTGACAATAAAATTGCACTTTTTATTTGCATATATGAGAAAAAAGTTGTAATTTTGCAGCCGCAAACTGCAAAACATAACGGAATCCACGCTGGGTGAGTGGGAGGGAGATGTCCTTCTCGTGTACTCGCCAATGTGAGATTTCGGGACATATATACTCGCAAACAAGTTGGTTTTGTTCCTCAACAATCCCAAAACTATTCGCGAAACGGCGTTTACTAACGCTTGTTGTCGATACTCTGAAACGTAGGAAATTTCAAGAATATCAATTTCGAAAACAAGTAAGTGGTAGATGTCCATGGGTGTATTTATACCTATGCTTTGTGCATAGGCTGATATACACGGCGTGGATTTCTAATGCTTATTCGAATTGATAGGTTTCCTACGACCTCAGAGTACGAATAAGCAAGGATGAAGTCCGCGTTTTTTATTATTGGGTTATTCCTCTTTTGAAAAAATGCTGACGCATAAACGCCATAAGAGTTTATGCGGGCTTCACTATGCTTGTTTTTGGACAATGGGCAATGCGAGAGCCTGATTCGCGGAACAAGCGAAGCCTGCATATTTTGTGAAAGTACCGCAACCACTTAGGTGGATGCACATAGGATGCAATCTTTGAAATATTGATATTCGGCAAGCCGCCTTGCTAAGCCACACTATCGCCAACGCGAGCGCAATTCCCCCGAATGTCGTTGGGGGAGGTGACAAACTGAGTTACCGCTTTTTTATGCTTCCTCCTAACGTAGCACTTCGGTGGATGTACGTAGGATGTGGATGTGATCTTTGAAATATTGATATTACCGTAAAAAGTAAGTTTTTTATGCGATTTTTGGCAAAAAATTTGCATATATGGAATAATTTTTGTACTTTTGCGTCGCAAAACGCAAAAAGAAAGGAAAGTTATGCCACACGAAAAATTAAATCTCTACTCTATTGATGAACTCAATGCTAGAGTAGCTATTTCTGAAATTCAAATTGCTAATGGGAACGTCTATTCCCACGGAGCAGTCATGCAAGCGTTAAAACAGAAAGCCGTTCAAACAGCATAAAGTATGAGAGTTCTTTGGACTGATTTTGCATGGAATATGCTCTCTCAAACGGCTGACTATGTTTTGATGGAGTTTGGGTATAGGACTTACGAGGGCTTTCTACAAGACGTGGAAGATGCTGTTTCGTGTGTTGTTACGAATGTTAATTCAGGAAACGTAGAGCCTTATCTACAAGGAAGGGCACGTGAGTATCGTAGTATGGTGGTGAATAAACGCAACAAGTTGGTTTATGAGGTTCAGAAAGATGAAGGCATTATCTATATCATAGATTTTTGGGACACAAGACGTAATCCACAACTGCTAACGGCTTCGCATTAAATAGTTTTTTAATATATCTTTAAGCGGTAATATCAGCAACAAACTGAGTTACCGCTTTTTTTGTGCGTGTAACTCAGTATTTAGGGAACACCATGCGGTGGATGTGAGTAGGATGTACGATTGTTAAGATTTTGTGGATTGTGCGCCACTTGTGTGGCTATAGTGGAATGTGGATTGTTAGGCAGAGAGGCAGATGGAGGAACACAAAAAACAAGGGTGAGTTAACCTAACAAGTAACCTTTTAACCTCTCGATGAGAGGAAAAAAACAATAAAATTTGCAAAAAAAATGTTACTTTTTTGAAAAAAGGTCGTAATCAAAACAGTAGAGGGGGGCACGTTAATTAGGAATTATGAATTATGAGAGGGGTGAGACCCTCGAGAGAGTGTCGACCGAGTGTCGACCGACCCTCGGCTAAAAAAGAGAGTTAAAATACAGATGAAACGCAGATGGAAGTACGTATAAATAATTAACCTTTTAACCTCTCGATGAGGGAGGGAGAAGTGGAAGAAGATAAGATAGAAAATAGAAATGAATAAAATACTTGTAACAGGAGCTGCAGGATTTATAGGTTCTAAGGTAGCCTATGAACTCGCCAAACGAGGAGATGAAGTTGTCGGGGTTGATAACCTCAACGACTATTATGATGTGTGTTTAAAGGAGGCTCGCCTCAAAGAATTCGGTAAGGGTTGGCGCTTTATAAAAATGTCTATTGACGATAAGGAGCAACTTGATACACTTTTTGAGATAGAACATTTTGATAAGGTTGTTAATTTAGCTGCGCAAGCAGGTGTGCGGTATTCCATTACTCATCCCTATTCCTATATGCAGTCTAATTTAGTTGGTTTTCTCAATATTCTTGAAGCCTGTCGCAATTTTGATGTGAAACATCTTGTGTTTGCCTCTTCCTCGTCTGTTTATGGGATGAATGAGAAAGTACCATATAGCGAAGAAGATAAAGTAGATACGCCTGTGTCGCTTTATGCTGCAAGTAAGAAAAGCAATGAGTTGATGGCACATTGTTATGCCAAGTTATATGGTATTCATTGTGTTGGATTACGTTTCTTTACGGTATATGGTCCTTGGGGACGACCGGATATGAGTCCAATGCTTTTTGCCGATGCTATACGTGATGGCAAACCTATCAAGGTGTTTAATAATGGCGATATGATTCGGGACTTTACATATATTGATGATATTGTTGAAGGAACAATAAGAGCCATTGATTATGAACTAAAATTAGATCAGTGTCCAAATGGCGTGCCTTATCAGATTTACAATATCGGTTGCAGTCATCCGGTTAAACTGATGGACTTTATAACAGAATTAGAGCAAGCTTTTGGCAAAAAGGCAGAGAAGATTTTCCTTCCTATGCAGCCGGGTGATGTGTATCAAACCAATGCTGACACCTCAAAATTAGAGCGAGATATGGGCTATAAACCCCATTGGTCGTTGCATGAAGGAATAAGGGAGTTTGTGGAGTGGTATAAAAACAATAATGATGAAAGCATTAAGTAAAGAAAATAGATTCTATTTGATGGGAATAGCTATATTAGCGGTTATTTTACACCATTTATGGCTAAGATGTGATTTAGCTTGGGGGGTACAATCTGGTTTTCTTGCATTATTTAAGGATGGCAATATTGGTGTTGATGTTTTTTTATTTGTTTCTGCGTTTGGATGTTGCGCATCATGGGAACATAATAGAGGATGTCGGTATTTTGTTAATCGTATAAAACGTATCTGGCCACAATATATTCTCTTTCTTCTTCTCGTTCAATTCTTTTTTGGGAGAGAAACTGCGTTGGTGGTTAAAGTAAAAGATGCATTACTTTCACTTTCTGGACTATCTGTTATTTGCTGTTTTGGAACGTATATTGAATGGTATATACCGTCATTAATGGTGATGTATCTATTTATTCCGTTAATGATGTGTGCACAAAAACTATTACGAGGAAGTGGAGGAACGATTGTTCTCGTTGTTGCTTTAGTCGCAGTTTGGCGATTGCATAAATTAGATTTATTTTATGATTTGTTTGTTTGGCGAATTCCAATTATGCTATCTGGGATTGTAGCTTATGTTAACAGAAGTGAGATAGAAAAACTATGCAAGACATTTACAATAACTATAATGGTAGCATTGTGTACAAGACAGCAAATACTTGTGAATTCCATGATGATTCCTCTATTAATATTAATCTTATCCAATGTTGATTTTTCAAAATTATGGCAATTTCAGATACTATCATGGGTCGGAAAACACTCATTAGAAATATTTTTGGCGCAAACTATTACAACGCAATATTTGATGTACCATTTTTATTGGTGTAATGTATGGCTTTCGCTGTTCTCTATTGTGGCAATCACTATCGGATTATCTTTTTTATTTGGTGTGTTTCAGTGGCTGATAGACCGAACTATATATAAACAAAATGTAAATCGAGTATGAAAATCTTAAGCACTTTTGTTCGTCGAACTAAACATTTGTTTGAAGACCCGGAATATATGTTGGGCAAACTGATTTGTAGGATTATTCCTAATAGATATATCCCCGATAAACTATATCTAAAAGTCCTCTTTCGAGGTTCAATGGGGTATAAGTTGGATTTGCGTCATCCAAAAACTTTTAATGAGAAACTCCAATGGCTCAAACTCTATGACCGTAATCCTTTATATACGACCTTAGTCGATAAATATCGTGTCAAACAATGGGTAGCAGACAAAATAGGAGAGGAATATGTTATTCCCACATTGGCGGTTTACCAATCCGCAGATGAGATTGATTTAGATAAATTACCCAATCAATTTGTGCTAAAATGTAATCATGATAGCGGCAGTGTGATTATCTGCCGTGATAAAACCAATTTTGATTTAGAAGCAGCAAAAGTTAAACTTCAGAAAGGGTTGAATCGAAACTATTATTATTGTTGGCGAGAGTTGCCGTATAAAAGTGTCCCTCGGAGAATTATAGTTGAGAAATATTTCGAGGACGAAGATGGAGAACTTAGAGACTACAAATTCTTTTGTTTTGATGGATTTGCACATAGTGTTATGTTGTGTTATGATCGTGCATCTGGTGATCCTAAATTTTATTTCTTTGATAGAGATTGGCATTTACTTAGGCTAAATAAAAGAGGTAAAAATGCCCCGGAAGACTTTTCTGTCCCCCCTCCCGATGGCGTGAGAAAAATGTTTGATATAGCAGATCATCTATCAAAAGGTTTTCCATTTGTACGAGTTGATTTCTACAATATTAAGGGGAAAATATATTTTGGTGAATTTACTTTCTATCCAGCTACAGGTATGGATCCTAACCTGCTGCCAGAAACTGACAAATTATTTGGAGAATTAATAAAACTACAATGAGAAGATTTTTGAAGTTTCTACATGGTTTTTTATGCCATTTGTTTGATAGAATTAGTTCCTTGAGGGAATTATTCTCTACGAAGTCTTTATATGAAAGCGAGTGTTATTTTCCGGAAGTTAATAAACGTAAGTCTAAAAAAACGATCTTCTGGGAACAGTTTATCCACATATTGAAATGTGGCTATTGTAATAAATTTTATTTCTTATATGGCTTTGATGTTGTGGGGTTTAGAAAGGAATCGGATTATGTAGACTATACATGTTTTATGAAAAAACGTGATAAACATAACTTTTCAACTCCTCTAAATCCTATAGCAATATTACGGGATAAGTCGTTATTTGGAATTACAGCATCGGCATATGGCATTCAGACTCCAAGGGTAGTTGGAATGATTACAAATGGGAACGATCTTTTCCTATATAAGGACAAAATAAGTGTTAAATTTGATGATTTCTTAAAATCCAAACCTTATGATTTGTTTCTAAAGGTTGTTGATGGCGAATGTGCTGATGGAGTCTATCATATAACTAGTGATACTCATAATGTAATCTGTTCTGGTGAGACGATGTCTATAGCGAACTATGTTAACAGCTTGAATATTAATGCTCGTTATATCATTCAAGAGAAAATTTCTCAACAACATGCTGCTCTTTCTACAATTTATCCGAATTCTATTAATACCATCAGATTGGTAACTGTTATTGATCCGGTAACCAATACTCCTTGTGTATTATCCGCTGTGCTTAGAGTTGGTTGTGGAATGTCAGAAGTTGACAACTGGGCTGTCGGTGGTTTATGTATAGGTATTCAAGAATCCGGAGTATTAGCGAAGTATGCATTCTATAAGCCGGGATTTGGAACTAAAGTCAGCACACATCCAGATTCGGGAATTATATTTGAGGGATACAAAATTCCTTATTTTAAGGAGGCTATATCTGACGCTATTAGATTCCATGAAGTATTAAGTGGTATACATTCGATTGGTTGGGATATTGCTATTACAGAAAACGGACCAAGCTTTATTGAAGGAAACGATAATTGGGAAATTAGTATGCTACAGATTACTAGTCATGGTATGCAAAAGGAATTTGCACATTATTTCAATTAAGATACATTATGAAAACAATAGGTTTAGTAATAAGTCATAAAGAGAACGAAAATCGTAGAGCTCTTATCCCCAGTGACATAAAATTAATAAAGAACAAGCAAAATATCTTTATTGAAGAGTCGTATGGAAAAGTTTTAGGCTACTCAGATGAAGATTATTTGGTCGAGGGTATTGGTGGCGTTTGTCTTCGTAATGAAATTCTAAAGAAAGATGTTATTTGTGACCCTAAAATTGGTGATGCAGAGTACCTTACCGATTTGCACAATCAGATTATTTTTGGTTGGGTGCATGCAGTCCAAAATAAGAACATAGCAGATAAAATTATAGACAACAAACTTACCGCTTATTGTTGGGAAGATATGTATGAAATGGGGCGTCATTCGTTTTGGCGTAATAACGAAATTGCGGGAGAAGCTGCCATTATGCATGCTTATTTGCGGCATGGAGTTTTTCCATATCATACTAAGGTGGCAGTCCTAGGAAGGGGTAATGCAGCTCGGGGTGCTCAAAAGACGTTGAATTATCTAGGGGCACAGGTTGTTACATATGACCGTCGTACTGAAGAATTGTTCCGAAAGGAACTCGGAGAATACGATGTCATTGTGAATGCGATCCTATGGGACACAAAGCGTAAAGATCATATCATCTACAAAAGTGACTTGAAAAGGATGAAAGCTGGCGCGATGATAATTGATATCAGTTGTGATCGTAATGGAGGGGTGGAAACCAGTAACCCTACAACCATAGAAAATCCTGATTATTTGGTTGATGGCATACGTCATTATGCTGTTGATCATACTCCATCGCTTTTTTATAAATCGACATCAGTATGCATCAGTCATGTGTTTGTGAAATATGCAGATATCTTTATTGAGGGCAAAGAAGAAGAGAACGCTGTTCTTCGGGCTTCTCTTGAGATTAATCGTGGAAAAATTAATGATGATAGAATTACTGAATTTCAAAATCGTTAATCTAAATTAGTACGATATAGTAGCGCATACGGAATAAATATGAATAATTATGAAGAACTACGTAATATATACAGTAATGGTTGGTGGTTACGATGAAATCCGCCAACCACTTGTTGTGGACGACCGATTTGACTATGTATTGTTTTCTGATCAGCATATTGGCGAAACCATCGGAGTATGGCAAGTAAGGGGGATTGAAGCGGAACAAAATATGGATAAATTTTGTTTATCAAGGATGCCCAAGATTCTACCTCATCGTTTTCTTAAAGCATATAAGGCTTCGTTATATCTTGATGCTAATGTACAGATTGCAACAGATGTTGTATATAAAAGGGTTTTTGACCTCTACAATGGCGGAATTGAATGGGGAGGCATAAAACATCCCTTTGGAATGGATTGTACTTATAGAGAAATAGGTGATATCGTACGTGCTCCTTGGGTACATGATTACGATGTTGTCAAATGGTATCAAAAATTGCTTAAGGCGGATTTTCCAAAACATTATGGAATGTATGAAAATAATGTTATTTTTAGATGCCATACAAGTGCAGTCAATGATGTTTGTGAACGTTGGTGGAATACGATTGTTAATGGTTGTAAAAGAGACCAATTCTCCCTTATGTTTCTTTTATGGCAAACCAATATAAAAAGATGCTATTTATTGGAAGAAGATGAGTGCCCTCGTACAAATTCGGTTAATTTTAACTATTATGAACATAACAAAAACAAAGGCGTAAGTGTTGGTTTATTAGAGCATATTAGATATCGTTGTGCCAGAATTGCCGATCCCGAACAATTGGGTTATCCTTATTTGTTTGAAGTAGTTTGCAAATATAACCATCCTATTTTGATGATGTATGTGTGGGAGTTATTTGCCGTCATTGCATATGGTCCCAAGGTTTTAATAGAAATAATTAAAGTGAGGTTAGGAAAATGACAAATCATTTGGTTAAAAATATTAGGTTTTTTGCCGGACAAATTGGTTTTGGCTTGATTAGAATGTTTTGCCCCAAAAAGTTTCCCTATGGAGTCATCATCGGACTTCATCGTGTGTGCGATTTAGACGACAAACGTTTACTTGGAAATGAAGGATTAAAAATCACACCTTCGACATTGGAAGATTTTATTATAAGTTCAAAGAAGATGGGGTATCATTTTACAAGTTTAGACGAGTTTTATAAAATTCATACTCAACATATAAAGGCAAAGAAAGTACTTTGCATGACATTAGACGATGCATATAAGGATAACTTGGACGTTGCCTTACCTATATTTCGGAAACATAATATCCCATTCTGCATTTTCGTAGCTCCGGGACTAATTGATGACCCAGAATATTGTTGGTGGTATCGATTGGAGGATATAATTCAACAAAATGACGTAGTTCAATATGACGGAAAGTCGTACCTTTGTAAGAGCAGGGAGGAAAAAGAGAATGTCTTTTGGACTATACGTAACCAAATAGCCGTTCTCAATATGACAGACTTGAGAACAGAGTTAAAAGATAAAATTGATTTGTATTCCACAAGGTATTCGCATTGTGCTAAAGATATTTTCATGTCATGGGAACAAGTCAAAGAAATCTCACAAGACCCATTATGCACAATAGGTGCGCACACTTATCATCATGTGGCTTTTGCTGGATGTAATAACGAAGAGTTGAAAAATGAACTTGCAATGTGTCAATCGTCATTACAAGAGCATCTTGGTCAAGAGGCAAAATATTTTGCATACCCATATGGGGACAAATTGTGTGTAAAAGATGAACACAGAGAATGGATGCACCATCAAGGATATAAAGCGGTATTTTTAGCAGAAGGAGGAGGAATACATTGTAATACGGATATGTTACAAGCCCCTCGTTTTTGTATATATAATGACAATGGCGCGAAAAATATTATGCGTTCGCTGAATCGAACTATGTTAAGACCAATTAAATAAAAGTCGTATGCCAAACAATAATAGTCCCAAGGTTTCCATTTGCGTTCCTGTCTATGGAGTAGAGAAATACATTGAGAAGTGTGCTCGTAGTCTATTTGAACAGACCTACTCAAACATAGAATTTTTGTTCGTTGATGATTGCAGCCCTGACAATAGCATTACTTTATTAGAAAGAATAATAGAAGATTATCCTTCTCGCAAGGCATGTGTTCGTATTATTCATCATGAACACAATAGAGGGTTAGCGGGCTCTAGAAATACGGCTGTCGCTGCCGCAACAGGGGATTTTATTGCTCACGTAGATTCGGATGATTGGCTTGAATTAAATGCTATTGAACTATTAGTCAATAAACAAATAGAAACTGGAGCAGATATTGTTTCCGGAACTATTGTGTCTCATTTTGAAGATGGAACTTCCACTTTGATAGAGCCAAATTATCCAAACAAAGATGCTATGTTGCGTGAGATTGTGCAACTAAGCTTGTACCATACTTTGTGCAAACGAATTATACGCACCTCCTTATATAAAGGCAATGAAATCTTTGCTATGGAGGGCGTAAATCTTGGTGAAGACCACTATACTCTGCCGCGTCTCGTTTACTTCTCAAAATCATTTGCAAAAATTGATGATGTTGTATATAACTACAATCGAAACGTTGAAACATCATTTGTTCATGATAGTCTATACAACTTTAAGTTCAAGAATTATTCAGATACTCTCACCGCATTACAAATCTTATACGATTTCTTTGCAGAACATGATACTTGTCTATTACCTATCCTACAAAAGATAAGGTTATCTTATGTGTTTAAAACTATTCATGAGCCTTCCGTTAAAAAGTCTCAATATTTGCCAGATATTAGAC
>JAGHSE010000087.1 GCA_018066015.1 Candidatus Colivivens equi | reverse complement strand
CATTCTACAAATACAAAAGGGAGATCAAAGAAGAAAGCGAAGGAAAAGGTAGAGAAGGGCAGTTGATACTTGGACCAGTATCAAACTGCCCGAAAGAAGAAATACTCTAGGGTGAGCTAGAGTTTACTTTCTCTATATACTTATTAGAACTTCAATTTTTTGCTTGTGTTCAACTAGAGAAACTGATATGAATTCGAAAACAACCACATAACCTTTAATTTGATACAGTGTTTACAGTGTTATTTGTTCAATTAGATATTTGATTTTCTGATAAGCATCCTGCCTGATACGTTGCATTTCATCTTCATCATCAATTTCGAGAAATGATGTAATATCTATAGGTCCGGCATGCTCAGGAGAATGAAATTTATCTTTGAGCTTTTGACACATTTCTTTGATAAGATCCCTATCGGAAAAAGGAATGAATTCCTTTACCAGTTCTTTAATACCACCAGGGTAGTAATTAATGGTGCAATAAATGTCATAAGCATCTTTAGGCTTTCCTCTTCCAAGTGCAGCTGATTTCATAACAAGATAAGGCACTATGGAAATAACATGAACATTACCAAAATCCATGGCACCATCCGAACGTTGATATTCGATTTTTACGTTTTCAGAAGGAAATTCAAAAGCAAAATTGCCTCCGGTTGCCGGAAATGCTTTTACTCCATCTACATGTTTGCTGACATTTTCTCCATCGCCACCATATTTTCCGGATAAAAAATCAACATCAACATCGTAGTCTACGCCATCAATTTTTATTGTTTTTATGAAGGAAAAGAATTTTTCAGGATGCTTTTTATAACCATTTGATATGAGGACACGCCTGATATTTTCATAGCTTTCTGCTTTATGGATTTTTACCTGGTTTAAAAGAACATCTACATCAATTGAGCCGACATGGTCCTTATCAGGATAGAGTAATGAGGGCACCCAACCACCTATGATACGAATGTTGTCAGAATACTGATCAAGTAAGTTTGTTATTTCACCCAAAACCGAATAAGCGGCATCTTTCTGACCCGATGAATAGTCTGTTACCTTCTTTAAATCCTCGTCTCTTATCATATTAATCACCTATCAAAAATTTTACCTATTATTGCATTTGCTGCTTCTTCTCCACGATTAGGCATGCTCAAGAGGTCAAGGACAGTTTGTACAGGAGAACTGACTATGGAACCATCTATTGTTTTGCTAAACATGCAAGGGGTATTATCATGCGGAATGGTAATGACAATATTTCCGCCGGTTTGAACCTGTTCAAGGTTGAGGTTATTTACAAATTCATGTAAGTATTTTTCATCAACATAAACATGGACTTTATTATATCTTACTACCGGAGCATATCTGGCAGCTGCAGAAAAACCGGATAATAGAGCGCTGTTATTATGAGATAGGCTCCAATCCGAGATTTGTCTTTCCAGTTCCGGAATAGAATCCAATGAATAATACTGTCTTTCAAGAGATTCTTTTTTATTATAATCCTTACTCCATTCATGCAATAATTCATTGATGTCTTTTAATCCGAAAGAATGTATCTGATCATTTATCCAGCCCTTTTCAGTCAAAAATGCTTTGACATTTGATACTGTTCCGATTGCTTTTCCGGTTGCATCAGACAGTTCCTTTACTTTCCAAAGTTTCTCCGGCTGTTCTAACATCGTACGAAGTATGGCAGATGTTGCAGAAGAAGATTTGGATAAGTAATTTTTTTTCTCACGCACCTGAATGTACTGATTATGTTTTCCGCTAATATGAAAAATGATTCGCCTTGTCAGAATATAACAGTTGCCGGATAAATCCATAAAGCTTGTTTTGTTATTTCGGAACATCTCTGCAGTGGTTTCGGAAATATATGGAGCTATAAATAAGCAGCAAGCATTATTGATGTATGATTTTGTTTTTTCTATGAATTCGAATGCAAAGCGTTTTTCACCATTTGATTTTACATCAACAAAGAATTCCTGAGGATATTCAGAATCAGTAAAACATACTGTTGCCCGGAAACCATTGAATTCAAGAGGAAGTCCTTTTGTTTGTAGTTTTATATCAGAAATAAAGGGAACTTCCTTCATTGTCTGAATAAAAGATTCTCTTGCAAGCTGGATATATTGTCTTTCAGACAGGTCACGTTTCATTAAAAATATACCTTTCACCAATTCGATGAAACTATTATATTCGATGAAATGGGATTTGTCAACGCGTATCATCATACTTATTAGAACTTCAATTTTTTGCTTGTGTTCAACTAGAGAAACTGATATGGATTCGAAAACAACCACTTAAACTTTAGTTTGATACAGTGTTTATAGTGCCATTTTGGCATTGAACCGTTTTTGAAATGCACTGAACATTGTATCTTATAGCAGTTATTGGCACTAAATATATTCGTGAAAACAACTTAAAAAATGCTATAATAAAACAAGATTATGGATTGCATAGTCGGTTTTTTTTTAGATTACAATGGGGATTATTTTATGGACCAGTTTTTTGTCATCGAACCATTTAATTTAGTGTATTTTGTGTTTATCGGGGTGGTTTTCGTAGCAGCTGCGGTATTTTTTCGTGCTGTAAAAAAGAAACCTAAGGAGGAACGCTGGAAGATTATGGTGATGTTCACCTCATGCGTGGCGGCGCTTCTTCTGTTTTACAAATTCTCTTTTCGACTGGATGCGGAGTTTATTGAGGACTATCCGAAGTATTGGGGAGAGTATACGATTCTTAATGAGCTGCCGATCAACCCCTGCAATCTTGTAATCCTTCTTATGCCTCTGGCTCTTTACAAAAAGAATGACTGGCTACTTTCCTACTGCGTATTTATGGGACTCATTTCTACATCGGTCGCCATTCTGGCACCTCAGCAGGGATATGCGGGATACAGTATACTCAAATGGCATACCTTTGGTTTCTTTTTGCTGCACTCATTGGGCATTGCCATTCCTGCCGGAGTTGTGTATCTGGGACTTTATAAGCCAAAATATAAGGATATCCCGAAGGCTGTGACTGTCCTGGCCGTAACTACACTTTTTGCTTATCTAATCAGCCTTTTCCTTCGTAAGACAGGTCTCTGCTCTGTTGCAAACTACAGCTTTACTATGGATCCGGAGGGAAATCCGGTGCTGGAGTTCTTTTATCGGTTGCTTCCGGTGCAGGGGTTGTATGTGGTAGGCCTGCTTCTGATGTTCATCCCGGGAACGATTATCATAGTAACGATATACAGAATGCTTCAAAGAAAGCGAATGGCCCCAGTCGGTAAAAAGGAAGAGACTACATGAGCATCAAACCAATATCAAAAACATATTATAAGCTGCTGAAATTGATTCTGTTTTTTCCGACGCATATAGCATCGGGAATCAGATATTATTATCATTTTGAAAAAAACGCATACAAGAACAGACCGGTCATAGTAATAGGAGATCATGCCTCGCGTAAGCTGGTCACAAATATGTTTGCCGGTGTCACATTCAAATGTGTCTATGTAGTTATGAGTTATCTCAGAGGCAGAGAGCCTCTGTTCCATTTTCTTTCGGAATTATTACATGGCTGTATTACCATGAAGCAGATATCCAACGATCCTGCGCCGGTAAAGGATATGTTGACTGTCCTGAATAAAAAAGGAAGCCTGTTTCTTCTTCCTGAGGGCCGGTTTTCGTATGATGGTTCCTGCAATCCTGTAAGACGTTCCGTTGCAAAATTGATCAAAATCGCCGGAGTAGATGTTATTATATGCAATTCGTATGGAGCATATCTTCAGAATCCGTATTATAATGAAACTCCGCGAAAAGGAAAACAGGAGTATCATTTTCGTCCGCTGTTTTCTGCTGAGGATTTAAAAAGCATGTCAGCAGATGAAATATATGATGAACTGATGATCAACCTGAGCTATAACGATTATGAATGGAATCGCACAAAGCAGAACAGTTATCTGTGCGGCGACCGAAACGCAGAAGGTTTAGAGAATCTTCTGTATTATTGTCCAAAGTGCGGAAGTGAATTCAAGCTGAAGGGATATGGCAGCGACTTTGTGTGTGAAAACTGTGGAAATTTAGTTCATCTTAACGATAAATATGAGTTTTCGCTTAATGACGAAAAATCTGTCATGCCGTACCGGGATATCAGTGAATGGTATACTGATCAGAGAAGAAGAGTTCAGGATGAAATTATCAAACCGGATTTCAGCATAACCTA
The DNA here is from genome assembly GCA_018066015.1 of Candidatus Colivivens equi. GTDB lineage: Bacteria > Bacteroidota > Bacteroidia > Bacteroidales > Bacteroidaceae > Colivivens > Colivivens equi. Next base: position 1,171 of record JAGHSE010000087.1, on the reverse strand, counting down.
TGATTGTGAGATGTGGACAATAGATGAGAACAGAAAATCTGCGGATTTTGACAGACAATCAGAAGGCGTAGTTGTAATTGATCATAAGGGACTGACTTATACTCCAAAAACAGAAAACAGTGAAGGATTGTTTGTCCCTGCAAATGAGTTGCTGTCGTTTTATGCAGATATCGAGAAAGGCATAAAAAAGAACTTTATGTTTTACAGGGACAGATATGTGGACTTTCGTCCGATATCGAAAAAAAACAACATTATAAAATACATGCTGGTAGTGGAAGAGCTGCGTAACTTATATCATAAGGACTGGACGTGGAAGTAGCATCCTGATGTAGCAAAGGAAGTAAAGTAGTATGTCAATCAAAGGAACAGTAATTGCCAATGTTGTAAAGCTGAAAATGCGTAAGAAGATGAACAGGCTGTATGATGATTTGGAGCATCCTGAGCGTTCTGTTGAAGACGGTCTAAGGAGCATTCTTGAATTTGGGAAAGATTCCGAATATGGACGAAGATATGACTTTGCGCATATACTGGAGTCAAACAGTGCTGAGGAACTGTACAGGCGATACTCGAAACTGCCAATCATTACTTACTCGGATATCGCAGAGTATGTTGAAAAAAGCACTCAGGGAATACCGGATGTTCTGTTTAAAGGCAGACCGCTTATGTATATGATCACATCCGGAACGACCGCAAAACCAAAACTGATTCCTGTCAGCGAGTATTACGTACATATGATTAATGACGTGACAAATATGCTGCTTGTACGCCATATAAAGCTCGCAGGTAATTTTTTCGAGGGAAAGATTTTTGCGATAACAGGAAAAGCAAGGGAGTACCAGGTACTTGACGGTACTTGGGTAGGATCGGTATCCGGATATAACAGAGAGACATCATCAAAGATAGTCAAGAGTACGTTTGCAGTACCTGGAGAAATCTTTGATGTGTCTGATTATAATGCCAGGTATTACCTGCTGATGCGCTTCGCAGTTGAACAGGATGTCAGGTATCTTATAACCGCAAATCCGACAACAGTTCTTGAATTGGTTGAAAACGCAAAAAACAATTTTGATAAATACTGTAATGATATCGAAAACGGTTCCATCAGTAAGGAATTAGATATTCCTGAAAATATAAGAGATATTCTTGAAAAGAAATTAAAGCCGAATCCAAA
>JAGHSE010000008.1 GCA_018066015.1 Candidatus Colivivens equi | reverse complement strand
AAATTCGGTTCGTTGAAAATTCTCTGCGTCTCTCTACCTCGCATTGCTTGATAGTTTATCCCATTTGGGTTGACTGCGCCAACCTACAAATGACTATAAACGCAATGTTCGATGAACAAGTTTGTCTACCTCTGCAAAGTCTCAGTGCACATCGTAGATGGGCGAGATTTTGTTAGAAGAGCAGGTCTGCAAAACTCGTTTTGTAAGAAATGCTCTGCTAACTAAATCGTACCAGCAAAGCTGGCTGAGACGCCTCTGCGTGAGATAAAAGAATCAGTCGCCTCTGCGTGAGGTATCAGGAAATGCGGGAACCGAATGCCCGAAAAATCTTGTCGGCAATCCTCTGCATTTCTTCGTGACTGAAGTGTTTCTTTGGATTACTGAAATTCATATCCCCCTCTGTCTGCATCGGAATCAGATGAATATGGGCATGAGGAACTTCAAGTCCCAGTACAGCTTCTCCCACCTTTATGCAGGGGAAAGCCTCTTTGATTGCAACAGCCACTCTCTTGGCAAATTTCTGAAACCTGGCAATCTCGTCATCGTCCATGTCAAAGATATAGTCCACCTCCCTACGAGGGATGCATAGTGTATGACCTTCCACTAGCGGATTGATATCGAGAAAAGCATAAAACTCGTCATCCTCTCCACACTTATAACTCGGAATCTCACCCTTGGCTATCTTACTGAATATACTTTCCATAACTACCCTACACTGATTTTCAGAATTTCCAGTTCTATGACTCCATGAGGAATGGTAATGGTAGCGACATCGCCTACTTTCTTACCTAACAGTCCTTGGGCAATAGGTGTAGCAATAGAAATCTTGTTCTCTTTTAGGTTTGCTTCCCTCTCACTGACTATAGTGTAGGTCATCTCACTTCCAGTCTTTACGTTCTTCAACTGAACTGTAGAGAGAATCTGAACCGTCTTAGTCTGTACCTTCGAAGCATCCAGAATCTTAGCGTCAGCCAATATAGACTTCAGTTCGGCTATCTTTGTTTCCAACTTACCTTGTGCCTCCTTGGCAGCATCATATTCAGCATTTTCTGAGAGATCACCTTTCTCTCTTGCTTCCTGAATTTGGCGAATTACCTCAGGTCGGTCAATCTCTTCTAATTGTTTTATTTCGGCTCTTAATTTCTCATAGCCTTCTTTTGACATATAAGCCATAATTCACTATTTTTTGTTGTTTTTAATACTTTCAAAACAGAATAAAAAAGAAAATCCCAATACCACGTATCGGAACCCTCATTTTGTCTTATGCGTTGCAAAGATACTGTTTTTTTTTATATAAACCAAAAAAAATCAGAGTTTTCGCCATTTCTGACTCTAACTATGGAGATTTTTAGTATATTTGCATCGTAATATCAAATATATGTCAATTATGAAGTATTTATCTATTAAGACCTTTTTTATTTTGACTATATCTATAGCATTTTCAATAAATGCAAGTAGTGCGGAACGTTTTATTAGTTTTGCGCCTAGTCAAAATGCAGTAGAACTCACGAAGCAAAAGGGAGAAATTAAATTTGACACTAAGGATTTTAAAGGCATCCAGATTGCTATTACTAGTCTGAGGGCTGACCTGAAGTCTGTATGTGGCACTGACTTTCTTCCAATTACGATAGGTAGTATAGAAAAAAGCAAACTGATACCAAAGTCACTCAAAGACCAACTCAGGGGCAAGACAGAGCAATACATAATTACTCAGTCTGATAATGGAAATGGAATTGTTATTGCAGGTTCTGATATGCGAGGTACTATTTATGGTATATACGAACTTTCACGTCAGATAGGAGTATCACCATGGTCTTGGTGGGCTGATGTCCCTGTAATTCCTCATAGTGAAATTTATTTCATCCCTGGTTCTTATACAGATGGAGAACCTGCTGTTCGCTATCGTGGTATTTTCCTTAACGACGAGGCCCCTTGTCTTACGAGTTGGGTTAAGAATTACTTTGGCACTGACTTCGGAGGACATGAGTTCTATGCAAAGGTTTTTGAACTATTGTTGCGACTCAAAGGAAACTTCATGTGGCCTGCCATGTGGGGGTGGAGTTTTTATGCTGATGACCCAATAAACAGCCAAACTGCTAATGATATGGGTATAATCATGGGAACGTCTCATCACGAACCTATGGCTCGTAATCATCAGGAATATGCTCGTAATCGTAATAAATGGGGTGCCTGGGATTATGTAACCAATAAGGATGGACTTGACAAATTCTTTCGTGAAGGTATGGAACGTGCCCGTAACACCGAAGACCTTATTACTATTGGTATGCGTGGTGATGGTGACACTTCAATGGGAGGAAAAGAAGGTCATGATGATGAAACAGTAAGTGAAGATGAACGTGTCATGAAGATTTTGAAAAATGTCATCGACAACCAGCGAGCTATAATTCAAGACGTCACAGGTAAACCAGCAGAGGAACGTCCGCAAGTTTGGGCTCTTTATAAGGAAGTTCAGAAATATTACGACAAAGGACTTCGTGTACCTGATGATGTCACAATTCTTCTCTCTGATGACAACTGGGGAGACATTCGCAGTTTGCCTACAAAAGAGGAACAAAAGCGCAAGGGGGGATGGGGTATCTACTATCATGTTGACTATGTAGGCGCACCTCGCAACACTAAATGGCTCAACATTACTCCTTTTGCAAATATGTGGGAACAACTCCAACTTACTTACGATTATGGGGTAAACAAAATATGGGTTCTTAATGTAGGTGACCTAAAACCAATGGAATACCCTATCAGTATGTTCCTTGATATGGCATGGAACCCTAAGGCTTATTCTGCTACCAACCTCCTTGACCATGCTCGTCAATGGTGCGCACAACAATTTGGCGAATCTCAGGCAGATGAGGCTTGTCGTATTCTCAATCTCTATACATGGTATAATGGCCGTATCACTCCTGAGATGCTGGATGCACGTACTTATGATGTACCTTCAGGAGAATGGAAACAGGTAAATGATGATTATGCACAATTAGCCCAGGATGCAATTCGTCAATACAAATCACTGCCTAACGAATATAAAGATGCTTATTATCAGCTGTTATATTACCCAGTAGTGGCGATGTCAAATCTTTATGATATGTATTATTCTGCTGCTATAGAAGATTCTGTAAAGATTCAACTTGATTTCCAGACTGACAAGGCTTTGTCTGACTATTATAATCACATAATGTCTGGAGGTAAATGGAACGGAATGATGACTCAAAAACATATTGGTTATCGTTCTTGGAATGATGATTTTCGTGAGGACACACCTCCATTGGTACTCTCTAAACAGCGTCGGCAGTTCAGACCGCGTCCTGATGCAAGACAAACTAATGTCAAGGAGCGCAGAACGGATGAGTCGCTCGTCTATGATGCAGTTATCATCGAGGCAGAACATTATTCTTCTGCTCACTGCCCTGTCAGCGGTGCTTCATGGATTACTATTCCTTATCTCGGACGTACACTTTCTGGGGTAGCTGTTATGCCTTACACATTAGAGCCTGATGGTGCTCAACTAGTCTATGATATCAAGGATATGCATACTGCTGTAAATGGTAATCAAGCTATTGTATATGTCATCACAAAGTCAAATCTTGCTTTCAAGAATAAGAATGGTCATTGTTTTAAGGTAGGATTCAAGGGGGCTGAACTCAAAATGGTTAACACAAACAAAGACCTCAACGAAGACCATCCTTATGACAAACTCTATCCAGCAGCCGCAAGCAGGATAATAGAGAATAAAACTCAAGTAACCATTCCTGCAGGAAAATTACAGTTGGTTATTGAACCATTAGACCCTGGAATTGTTTTTGAAAAAATTATTGTAGATTTCTCAGGCAATTACAAACCAACTTTCCTCTATGGCAAAGAGAGAAAATAAGTCTCTGCCCCCCTAAACCAAGGCAATATAACGTCTAGGCGTCAACTCCTTGAATTTTCAACGAACCGATTCTTATATTTCACGCAGAGGCGACTCAGACAGCTTTGCTGTTTTAATTTAGTTAGCAGAGCACTCCTTGCAAACAAGTTTGCAGTATTGCTCTCTACCTAAATTAGGGACACATCACAGATGTGTTCTGAGTCTTTGCAGAGATTGCAGAGAGACGCAGAGTGTCCTAATCTAATGAAGGATAAAAGAATATTTTGAGTGCAAATAAACAGATAGTCATCATCATTGAAGGGACAGAGCGAAGCTCCTCTGCGTCTCTCTGCTACCTCTGCAAAGTCTCAGCGCGCATCACAGATGGGCGAGATTGAGTTATAAAAGTATTTATTCAAACCTGTTTGTAATAAGGACTTTAATAACTAAATCGTACCAGCAAAGCTGGCTGAGACGCCTCTGCGTGAGGAACTGAATTTTTGCCGAACCGAGTGAAATACCAAATTTATTTGAGTATATCCGAGGTGAGAATAAAAATGCGGGAACCGAAAATGCGGGAGCCGAAAATGCAGGAACACTAATTCAAAGTTTAAAGTTCAAGGGGTCAATCCATTATGAAGAAAGTAATTTTGTTTTTTATGGTGCAGTTTTTGATTTGCAATGGTTTTGCACAATCTACACCGTCTCAACAAGAATGGGAAGATAAAATTCTGCCTCAACTTGAAGAAATGGCTCGCATTGCAGATGATAATAATTACTTTACTTCTATCTGCATATATGATCTCAATGCTGACGCTCTTGTATTCGGACATAACGAACACAAGAAAATGCGTCCTGCCTCTACCCAAAAACTTGTCACTGCTATTTCTGCACTGGATTTGTTAGGTGCAAATTATCAGTTGCATACTGATGTGCGTTATTCTGGAGAGATAATAATTGACGAAAGTGGCAAGGGAACCTTGCAAGGGGATGTGTATATCATTGGAGGTATGGACCCCTTGTTAAAGGAAACGGATATTTTGAGTATTGCTGATTCTCTACAAAAATATGGTATCTCACACGTTTCGGGTAATTTCTATTATGATGAGAGTATGAAAGACTCTATCCCGCTAGGACAAGGTTGGTGTTGGGATGACGATAATCCGTCTTTGGCATCTATTCTCTCTGCGCCTAATGAGTTAGTGATTGATGACACAAATGTTAGGATAAAAAAAATGTCGGGCAGAGGATGTAAAAGCGAAGGTAATAAACTTCTGTGTAGCTTCACCCACTCACTGAGCGACATATTACGTCCGATGATGAAAGACAGCAATAATCAATATGCTGAATGTATGCTTTATCAACTTGGCAGACAGGTCAGACCATATTGTTCATTCAAAGACTGTGCTACTCAAATCAGAAAAATCATAGCAAAGACAGACCAACCACAATCAGAAATTGAAATAGCCGACGGAAGTGGGCTGTCACTCTATAACTATATCACTGCTCGTATGGAAGTGGCATTGCTGAAATATGCCAGTCGTCAAGAGGGCATATTCTCTCCATTGTACCTCTCTCTGCCTGTTGCAGGTCAGGATGGTACTTTGTCGTCAAGAATGAGGGGTACTGCATCTCAAGGCAACATCCACGCCAAGACGGGTACTGTGAGTCATGTCATCTCACTTGCTGGGTATCTTACTGCTCCTACTGGTCATATACTTGCTTTCTCTATAATCAGCAATGGTGTTGACAATAAGACAGAAGCACGACAATTTCACGACAGGATTTGTAATATACTGACTAAAAGGGTGTTTTAATAATTACCCTAAACAATAATAAACTAAATCATCACTAAACATAATTAATCCATTTTGAAATCATTACTAAAATACATTTTGTTTTGCCATTGCCTTGCCCTGTTGATATCAACAAAAATATCAGCACAAAACAACACGCTACCTTCTTTCTCTCAACCTCATGGTATTTATGATAATCCTTTTCAACTGAAGATTGAGTGCCAATGGACTGATGCTGTAATTCGATACACTCTTGACGGTAGTGAACCTACAATCAATAGCAGTATTTATAATGGTGAAATGACTATTTCGTCTAACACTATTATCAGGGCAAAGTCATTCAGGCCCAATGGTGACTCTTCTCAATCAGTGACAGCCACGTATCTTTTTCCTGAAAGTATATTAGCACAACCCAACAATCCTGAAGGCTATCCTGATACCTGGGGACCGTATTGCGAAATATCAGGGACAGCAATTGCTGATTACGAAATGGATCCTGAAATGACCCAAGACAAGACTTTGAGAAATAAAATCATCGAAGGTCTTTACTCATTGCCTGTTCTCTCTATTGTAACTGATAAAGACAACTTTTTTTCACATGATATTGACGATGTTCATGGTGGCATATATATCTACACAGGTACACCAGTAGGAGACGGAACTGGAAGAGGATGGGAAAGGCCTGTCTCCTTTGAACTCTTTGGAGGACCTCAGCATCACGACCTTTATGTCAACTGCGGAGTCAAGATACATGGCGGTCACGGACGTCTGCCTGAAAAGAATCCTAAACACTCTATGAGATTGGTGTTCAAACCAGAATTTGGACCTAAGAAACTTGATTATCCTATTTATGGTCATGACCATACCAACGAATATAATGCACTCATCATCCGTACTGCTTTTGGTAATGCCTGGCAACACTGGGATGGTGGAAACAGAAAGGCTGCTCAATATGCTCGAGATATGTGGGCTCGTTCCATGCAGAAAAAAATGGGACACCCTTCTAGTTTTGGTATGTATGTGCATGTATTTATCAACGGAATGTATTGGGGTATGTATTGTCTAACAGAACGTATTGACGATAGTTATTGTGCTACTAATTTTGGTGGTAAGAAAAGTTACTATGATATAATCAAGGTTGAGGAATTTGAGGGTGAAGGTATCACAGTTGAAGATGGTGATATTGATGAATGGAATGAGATGCTAAATCTTGTAAAACAAGCCGCTTCTTCGCGTGACTCTTACCAAGAACTTCTTGGAATAGACGATGAAGGACAAAGAAAGAAAAACACAAGTCAACTCCTCGATGTTGACAATTTTATAGACTATATGCTAATCAATCAGTATGCAGGAAATACTGACTGGGATCAACATAATTGGTATGCTTTCAGAAATCGCAGTGACGGAAAAACTGGATTTAGATTCATTTGTTGGGATTCAGAACTGATTTTTGGTTCTGTTACTCAAAATGTCTTGGGTATAAACCACAAGAATTGTCCGTCTTATATATTCAATACCTTAATGTCTAATAAAGCATTTTATCATAAATACATCGACAGAGCATACAAACATCTTACTCATGGAGGACTGCTGACAGAAAAATCTGTGGTGGCAGTGTGGGATAGTCTCTATTCTATCATTGCGTCTGCTCTCTATGATGAATCTGCCAGATGGGGAGATTACAGACGTGATGTTCATCCTTATACTTCAAAAGGACATCTCTACACTGTTGATTCTGATTTCATGACTGAACGTAACAGATTGCTGAAAAGTTATTTTCCTCAGCGTGCTGACAAACTTCTCGCACAAATCAAAGAACAGGGATGGTGGCCTGATATCGAACCACCTATTTTCAAAATCAACAGAGAAGATAATGATGATATTGATACACTGATTGTCTCTCAAGACGCATTAGTAATAACAGGAGGCAGTAATATATATTATACTACTGACGGAAATGACCCTGTGTCATGGCTTAAATACAATGCGGGCAAACGAATATCGTCTGCGAAACGCAACAGACAACAGAATATTCTTAATGATTGGACTGAAGGTGACGGGTATCTCACTGTCAAGGCTATATCTTCTGATAATGGTCAATGGAGTGCAACTGCTGAACGTACATTTTATATTATTAATCCAGGATACAACACTGGCATCAACTCAATTGTAGGTGATGACTCTGTGCATTCTTCTGCAATAATATATGACATTATGGGAAGGAGGGTTGCAGATGATGTTGATAATCTCATCCCTGGAATATATATCAAGAACGGAAAGAAAATAGTAATCAAATAACTCAAATAAATTCCCTTTTTATGAAAAACGTAATAAAACATTTGCTTACTTGTAGTTGTGTGATTTTAATACCTTTTGAATCAATGTCAGCACAAAGTATGCTTTGGTACGACAAACCAGCTAACGAATGGCTTGAGGCTGTTCCTGTTGGTAATGGACGTATGGGTGGTATGGTCTATGGTGGAGTTGAAGAGGAAACTCTTCAGTTTACCGAAGAAACATTCTGGAGTGGTGGCCCTCATAATAACAACAGTACCACCTCACTACAGCATCTCAACGAAGTTCGCCAACTTATCTTTGACGGCAAGGAAGAACAGGCAGCCGACATCATCGGCAAGGAATTTATCAAGGGACCTCACGGAATGAAATTCTTGCATCTTGGCGAGATTAAATTCAAATCATCCGTTTCAGGAACTCCTGAAAATTATCGACGTCAGTTAGACCTCAACACTGCTATTGCTACCACTACTTTCAATGTTGGAGATAAAAAATATGTTCGTGAGATATTTGCTTCTCTTCCAGAACAAATAATAGTTGTCCACTACAACACTACAGACAAACTATGCTCTGACACTACTTATGTAGTGAAAGGTGTTGATCATGAAGGTATAAAAAGTAGTCTTAATGCAGAGGTACGAGTCGTAACACGTACTGAAGATGGAGGTACAACTGTCCTTATTTCGGCAGCCACCAATTTCATAAATTACCATAACGTCAGTGGTAATGCTTCTGACAAAAACAACAAGTATATTAATGTAGCTAAAAAATACACTTACAAACAACTTCGTCAACGCCATGTCGAGGCTTATCAGCGACTTTATAATCGTTGCAGTATCAATCTTGTTTCTGCAAACAAAGATGATAGCAAACCTACCGACCAACGTCTTGCTGATTTCAAGAATACACACGATTTAGGAATGGTAGAATTGTTGTTTAACTATGGTCGTTATCTGCTTATTAGTAGTTCACAACCAGGCGGACAACCAGCAAATCTTCAGGGAATGTGGAATAACTCAATGGATGCTCCTTGGGATGCAAAATATACGATAAATATCAATACAGAGATGAACTACTGGCCAGCTGAAGTCTGTGGACTTGCTGAATGTGCAGAACCTTTATTCAAGATGATAAAAGAACTCAGCGAAACTGGGGCTATTACAGCAAAACAAATGTATGGATGTGGTGGATGGGTAGCTCATCACAATACCGACATCTGGCGAGTTGCAGGACCTGTTGACGGACCTGAATGGGGTATGTTTCCTAATGGTGGTGCATGGTTGACTACTCATCTCTGGGAACATTATCTATACACCGGCGACAAGGAGTTTCTCAAGGAATACTATTCAGTAATCAAGGGCGCAGCACAATTCTATCTTGACTATATGATTCGTGACCCACGCACAGGATATCTGTCTGTTGTGCCTTCGGTCAGTCCCGAACATGGACCAGTAGGCAAACGTACCGCTGTCACATCTGGTTGTACTATGGATACTCAAATTGCTCGTGATGCTCTCCAACAAGCTCTATCTGCTGCTGTAGTCTTAGGCGTGGATAACGACTTTCAGGCACGTCTCAAAAATCAGATTGCTGGGCTTCCTCCTATGAAAGTTGGACAGTATGGTCAGCTACAGGAATGGCAACAAGATGGTGATGACCCTAAAGACCAACACCGACACATATCTCACCTCTACGGACTTTATCCTTCTGCTCAGATTACACCTCATACACCTGAACTCTTTGATGCTGCTCGCGTCACTCTTATTCAGCGTGGTGACCAAGCTACTGGATGGAGCCTGGGTTGGAAAACAAATTTCTGGGCACGTATGCAGGATGGAAATCATGCCTTCAAGATTCTCGACACTATGCTTCGTCTGCTCCCAGCTCGTTCTCGTGGCTTCGGTGCTGCTGAAGGACGTACGTATCCTAATATGTTTGATGCTCACCCACCTTTCCAGATTGACGGCAATTTTGGTGCTTGTGCTGGTATAGCCGAGATGCTACTTCAGAGCCATGACGGCGCAGTGCATATCCTTCCTGCACTTCCTGATGATTGGAAAGAAGGGAGTGTTAAGGGATTTCATGCAAGGGGTGGTTTCATTGTTGACTTTGACTGGACTACTAACAACGGCAAGCGCACTGTGAAGGTTGCCATTACTTCAACTTTGGGCGGTAATCTCACCGTTAGATATAATGACTCAGAAAAGACATTCAATACCAAACGAGGTAAGACTGCCCAACTTCATTTCTAAATCTAAATCTTTGATGCTTCCCTTAGGGGTTACAATGTTAGATAATTAGAATGTCATAATTAGATATAATAG
>JAGHSE010000398.1 GCA_018066015.1 Candidatus Colivivens equi | reverse complement strand
TAAAAGCAATGCTTGAACAGCAGAATCAATGGGACAATCTTGATATTAACAATATTTCAGAGCATTGAATAGACGTAGACAGAAAATTGCTAGAACTAGAATATGAATTTAGAAACGGTTACTTGTGTGAATGCTTATAAGTGATTCTTTTATCAAAAAATGAAGTTATTTTACATTCTATCTTTTCTTTCAATTGCTTGTTTTGCTGAAGATGTCGCAGAGTTTTGTGTGACGTTCTCAAAGGATTGTAACAAATACAATTTGCACCTTATAAACGAAATTGACATCAAACGAGACTCCAGTTGGGTGTATCCAGATTCCGTGTGCTGCGCTTACTCAAACTGTGAAGTCGAATGGAATACGTTCATTTCGTTACAGTCTCCGCGTAGGACTCCGTCCGTATTAAGCGGAGATTGGTTCCGGTCTCCTCGAGGCTATTTGTCAAGTTTTCATATATGCGCTCACTGCGACTCTTGTGAAGAACGTAGACAAGTCCCCGCATTGGATATGAGGTTTGGTCAATCTTTTCAGCATTCTCAGCTATATGAAAATGCCTGCAAGGATTTAAAAGAGTATTATGGAGTAGAATTTGCGGGAAAATGGAAAAAACAATTGAATGTATCAAATATTGCTTTTGAAAAAGAAATCAGGGCAAAGATTGTTGGAGAATGTGAAAAGCCTTTATTGCTTGCTGAATACTGTATTGATGATGAGTTCACATTACGAAAAACAAGGACTCTCTCATATTTGCCTCAAAAACATTTGTTGGACTCTTTTGAATTAGAGACAAAAGGAAAATATGTATATGAAAAAACAATGATTCTTGATTTGCAGGAGTTTGGCAAACACAAAGTTATGACCTATGGAGAACAAAATGTTTGTGAAAAAAAACATATCCTCTGGGGAGGTATTCGGCTTCCAATACCTAATAAGATAGAATTAAAACGATTTGTAAACAACTCTGTCAAGATTGATTCTCTTTATAAAAAAATTTTTGTTGAAAAGTGGGAGGTTAAATACGCTACACATAAAAAGGTCTTTTTAGATTCTGATGAGTATAAAATTCGTATAATAGGAAAATGCGATTCAGAACAAACTTCTACTGAAGAGACTCCCGTAGATTATTCGCAACATTGGGAACGAAAATTATATAAACAAGATTCCTGTCAAATCTATTGGAAAAAATTGTAGAGAGAATGTCATGAGAAAGGACTTATGGAATCGAATTCATGCCTTGAAAAGAATGACATGTTTAAGACTCAATATGTTTTTGAAATGACGGATATTTTCCCTTAAATTTTTTTAGCCCTACGATGGACTTTGTTTTCAACAAATTTTCCAATGCGAAAACAATCACATCTTCTTTTGAGGTGATTTTGGTGACGACCATAGCTTCTTCAAGAAGACTCTCGGGAATATCTAGAGTTGCGACCATAAGAATCTCGTTTTCTTTCGTCTTGATATACATATATGGCGAACAAAAGTCAAATGATGAGTTATGTGGCTTGTGTGACGAAAGCAAAAAGGCAGACTCTTTGTGAGTCTGCCTTTTTAATGCTGGAAGTAGTGATCGCCCAATCTGCTTGGCCTCGTACCCCAAAGGGCCGTAGGCCGACCTCAGAGCGAAGCGACCTCTTACCTGTTAGCGAACAACCTTGCGGTCGTCTGCTGTCATAGCCAGGAATGCAGCGACGGTCATAGCGCCCTTATCGCCTTCCTTACGCTTGTTGACGGAAACCTTGCCTTCGGCCATTTCCTTTTCGCCAACGATGATCTTGTACGGAACCTTCTGGAG
>JAGHSE010000030.1 GCA_018066015.1 Candidatus Colivivens equi | reverse complement strand
TCACGCAGAGGCGACTCAGACAACTTTGTTGTTTTAATTTAGTTAGCAGAGCACTCCTTGCAAACAAGTTTGCAGTATTGCTCTCTATCTAAATTACAAACACATCACAGATGTGTTCTGAGTCTTTGCAGAGGTAGCAGAGAGACGCAGAGAATTTTACCACGGCGGCATGCAGAGTCAAACTGATTCTTTTATCTCACGCAGAGAGACGCAAAGGAGCTTCGCTCTGTCTTGCAATGATGATGAACCCCAGAACTATCAACTTTGTCTCCAACGTCAACCCCCTCCCTTCTCCCTGAACCCCCCTAAACTAGTACAAAGTGACGTTTTTAAGGTGTTGGGAAATAAAATTCTCCAATAGTTGTTTGCAAAGATACGAAAAAAAATTAAATTTGCACTTTGTTTTATATTTTTGCACACATTTACAGATTTGATATGAAGAATTTTAAAAGAACTTTGATTACATCGGCTTTGCCTTACGCTAATGGTCCGGTGCATATTGGACACATGGCGGGGGTATATATTCCTGCTGATATTTTTGCAAGATACCTGAGACTGAGGGGTGAAGAGGTGCTTTTTGTTGGTGGTAGTGACGAACATGGAGTGCCAGTTACTATCCGTGCCAGGAAGGAGGGGTGTACGCCTCAGGATGTGGTTGACAGATATCATAATATCATCAAGAAGTCTTTTGATGATTTCGGTATCAGTTTTGATGTTTATTCTCGCACTACCTCAATGACTCACCATCAGTTTGCCTCTGATTTTTTCAGAAAGTTGTATGAAGAAGGTAAGTTCATACAGAAGGTAAGTGAGCAGTATTACGATGAACAGGAGGGTGAATTTCTCACAGACAGAAACATTCGTGGTACTTGTCCTCATTGTGGCAACGAGGAGGCTTATGGTGATCAGTGTGAAAAATGTGGCAGAGACCTCTCTCCTGAAGAGTTGATAAATCCATATAATGCAGTAACAGGCAATCCGCTGGTTAAGAGAAAGACTAATCACTGGTATCTGCCTCTTGACCAGTATCAAGAATGGTTGGAACAGTGGATATTAAAAGAACATAGTGAATGGCGCCCGAATGTGTATGGTCAGTGTAAGAGCTGGCTTGACGGTGGGTTACATCCTCGTGCCGTAACTCGTGACCTTAACTGGGGAATCCCTGTACCTGTGGAGGGCGCAGAGGGGAAGGTGCTGTATGTTTGGTTTGATGCTCCAATTGGGTATATCAGTAACACTAAGGAGTTATGCGACAGTAATCCACAACAGTACGGAACGTGGCAGAAATGGTGGCAGGACGAGGAAACACGTCTGGTTCATTTCATCGGAAAGGACAATATCGTATTCCACTGCATCGTTTTCCCCTCAATGCTGAAGGCTCATGGACAATACATTCTGCCTGACAATGTTCCTTCAAATGAATTTCTCAATCTGGAGGGTGACAAAATTAGCACCTCACGGAACTGGGCTGTATGGCTGAATGAATATCTGACGGATATGCCTGGCAAGCAGGATGTGCTGAGATATGTACTTACTGCCAATGCTCCAGAAACTAAAGACAATGACTTTACATGGAAAGACTTTCAGGCTCGCAATAACAACGAACTGGTGGCTGTGTATGGTAACTTCGTAAATCGTGCATTACAATTAACAAAAAAATATTATGGTGGACAGGTTCCTGAATGTGGCAGTCTGACTGAACATGACCAACAGACCATTGATGAGTTCAGAGATGTAAAATTAAGGGTAGAGGGGTTGCTTGACCAGTTTAAGTTTCGTGATGCTCAGAAAGAGGCAATGAACCTTGCTCGTATCGGAAATAAATATATTGCAGATGAAGAACCTTGGAAGGTTTATAAGTCAGACCCAGAACGAGTGAAGACTGTAATATTCATATCTCTTCAACTCACAGCTAATCTCTCAATTGCCTTTGAACCATTCCTGCCTACATCAAGCAAAAAATTGAGAGGGATGATTAATCTGACTGAATTTCAGTGGAACCAACTCGGTTCAATGGATTTACTGCCTGCTGGAAAACAACTCAACGAACCTGCACTTCTATTTGAAAAGATAGAAGACGATGTAATACAGACTCAATTAGATAAACTGGAGGCTACAAAGAAGGCAAACGAGGCAGCAAGGGTTCAAGTTGCTCCTGTGAAACCTATCTGTTCGTTTGATGATTTCGAGAAATTAGATATCCGTGTGGGTACTGTCATCGAATGTGAAAGGGTTCCTAAGATGAAGAAATTATTACGTTTCCTCATTGATGACGGCATGGAGAAACGAACCATTGTCAGTGGTATAGCACAATTCTACACTGAGCCTGAGATGCTCGTAGGAAGACAGGTGTTGTTTATTGCTAATTTTGCTCCAAAGGAATTTAAGAATGGACTCGTAAGCAACGGAATGATTCTCAGTGCAGAGGATGCAGACGGAAGTCTTGTTGTTACCACTACAGAGAGGGGTGTCAAGCCTGGGTGCCAGATTGGTTAAGTTCAGGGTATGAAATGCGAGTGTGGTAGATTGTCTTCAGACGATTCTTAAATACCTCCTTTGTTTCACTGATATCACGGAATGTAATAGGACATTCTGTAAAAAAGCCTGAATCGACTTGGTTGTCTATTATCTTGTCAACCAAGTCGCTTATATTTTCCTCGGTATATTCATTTAAGCTACGTGATGCTGCCTCAACGGCATCTGACATCATAAGTATGGCTTCCTCCTTTGTGGATGGATTAGGACCAGGATAAGTAAAGAGACTCTCGTCAATTTCCTCGTCGGGGTGTTCATTTTTATATGTAACAAGAAAATATTGTGTCTTGCCGGTTCCGTGATGTGATGAAATAAAATTCCTGAGAGTCTCAGGTAGGTCATATTTTTCAGCCAGGGCTAACCCCTTTGACACGTGTGCTATGATAACCTCTGCACTCTTTGTAGCTGACATATGTTTGTGAGGATTCCCACCTGCTTGATTTTCGGTAAAAAAGACAGGACGATCCATCTTGCCAATATCATGATATAGGGCTCCTGTCCTGACAAGCAATACCTTGGCTGAAATCTTCTTTGCCACTTCGGCGGCAAGGTTTGCAACTTGCATGGAATGCTGAAATGTTCCTGGGGCATCTTCGGATAATTGGCGCAGTAGAGGATGGTTGATATTGGAGAGTTCTACAAGTGTCACATCAGAGACAAATCCAAACAATTTCTCCATCATCCACAATAAAGGATAGGTAAAGAGAAGCAACACTCCATTAATGAGGAAATACAACAATGTGCGATATTCTATATCGTGCAGTTCTGTTCCTGTAGCCAGCATATATGTGCAATAGAAGGCTATAGATGTTATTGTGACAACTAAAGATACACGAATGATTTGTGAACGTTGGGTAAGTTCACGTAAATTCATTACAGCAGCAAATCCTGCAATTGTTTCTATAAGTATGAAATCGTAAGGTTGACTCAATGATATTGAGATAAGTAGCAACATTCCACAGTGGAATACAAATGCAGTACGCGAATCATAGAAAATTCGTATGATGATTGGTACCATGCACAATGGTATGATGAACACATGTAGAATATGGTGAGAAACCATAATCGAGGTAATCATACAAAAAACTGTGATGAGCAAGAACAATAAAATGGCACTATGATGCTTAGCTAAATAGTCTTTACGATAAACTGCAAGGTAAGACACCAGCAGACTTAAAATAATCAATACAAACACTATTTGACCCAAAAGAACTAAAAGCATTTGTGAACCCTGGTTCTGCTTATTTGAGTCTGTTACAACATACTCGTAGGATTTCAGTTTCTGATATATTTCAGGAGTGATAATCTCTCCTCGGTCAACTATTCGTTCATTGGCACTGACAAACCCCATGCTGAAGGACAGTCCGTTAAGTTCTTCATTAAGTGCCGTGGTACTTTTCTGATAATCAAACGTAAGGTCATTTGCCAATATATCATTGATGTTGACAGAAAGATTTTTTTCGTCCGACATATATCTTTGTGGTATTCGGTCAATGATATACTGATAAGCTTTTTTAGCTGTAAACACTTGCGAAAGTGGAACTACATTGGCTGTATGATTAGCAATGACTCGTATCTGTGTAATACCCAATGCTACAATACTATCATATTGTGATGTGGAAATAATACCATGATGATATACTGAATCAAGTAATACCGTCATAGTCCAGATATATCTTGCATCTAGCATATTTTTGTCTGCTAAAGAACGAAAAGCCATCTTCACATTTCTGCACAATTCTTTATCTTTATTATAATAAGGAATAAACTGGGATGTGATACTGTCTCGTTTGTGAATCTGGGCAGAGTCACTCATCATAATATTGAATTTCTGAGATGAAATGAGGGTCCCATATCTCCAAGGTTGGTTAAGTTCGTAGTTGTAACTGAAACTACTAAACCGAGGTATGAAATACACTATGATAGCAGTTGTGACTATTACTAACAAAGACTTGAATAACAAAAGTCGTAGTTGCTCTTTCTTTTTCTGTTGTTGTTTGGATTTTTTTTGTGGCATCAATCTACTATTTATGGGGTGTTCTATTAATTCCCCGCAAAAATAAATAATTAACAAACTATGGGCGTTATTGCTATTTTGATGTTTTTTGCTTTTTCTTTGCATCTTGCTGTTCTTCATTCAGTCACGATGCCCGCATCGCTCCTTCATTTAGGACAACAATCTGCTAAA
>JAGHSE010000035.1 GCA_018066015.1 Candidatus Colivivens equi | reverse complement strand
AAATATTAACTTTGCGACCCGAATGAAATGAACTTTAATATTTTTTATGTCAACACATAGTGTAGGACTTTCTTATACAAGCAAAGCCTCTATACCTAACTCATTGATTATTAAGCACCTATGCGTTAAGGGGGGGGGGTAAATCTTCAAAAAACTTTTTAGTTTTTTGTTTTCTTTCTTTGTTTTCATGGCTCAGCACATCTGCCATTATTGTTCCTGACTCCATCAATTTTCGTGTTCATTTTCTTGTAAATAACACATCTATCCAGACAGAATTATTTAACAATAGTGACGTATTGTCATGCTTTTTCAGTAGTTACAATAATGTCATTAATGACAGTAGCATAAATGACATTCGCTTAATCATACGCGGTAGTTCCTCTTTTGAAGGTACTACCAAAAGAAATATTAATTTGGCACGCAATCGCGCTAAGGTTCTTTTTGATTATATTGTAGAGACATACTCAATCCCAGCCTCCATAATCACAATCTTGCCAGAACGACATCAAACAGATAAGGACATATACTCAACTTTCCCTGACTCTATTCCATGCATAGATATAGCATCCATAAGGAATACAAATAAGCCTATAAATATTAGTCAGTTAAAAATGGCCTTCAGCAAACTTGATGGAGTCGAGAATGGTGCAAATTGGAAATGGTTTGATGAGCATGTCCTTGCTCCTTTCAGATTCGCCGAGATAAGTATATCTTTTAACAGGCATCTAACCAATGATGTTCGTAATCACACCATCATACCAACAGAAGTTATGCCTATACAGCAGCAGACATTACAATCTAATATGCGACAATCATTAGATTTGCAGATTCAACCTACTATCATCTCAAGCGTACATTATAAGTCTATTCTTCTCAAAAACAATCTTATCTATGACTTAGGACTTGTGGCAAACCTCGGAGCTGAGTTCAGTATAGGAAACCATTATTCTATTGACATCCCTGTCACCTTCAGCCCATACAATATAACCAAAACTATTAGATGCAGGTCGCTAATCGTACAACCAGCATTACGTTATTGGTTTAAGGAAAACCTAATTGGTATGTTTGTAAGCCTTTACGGACATTATGGATACTATGATGTGGCACTTGACGGAAAGACGCGATGGCAGAACTCATGGAATGATCCTATGTACGGAGGAGGTGCAGGATTTGGCTTTGCCAAGCGTTTCGGTAGGGACAATCGATATGGTATTGAAGTGGAAGTTGGGCTCGGATATGCCTACCTACCATCCAACTTCTACTACAACATTCCTAATGGCGCTTGGTATGATTTTTCTGCGAAACACTACTGGGGTCCTACCAAGGTAAATGTGGGATTCTCGTATGATTTGTCACACAAAATCAGAAAACCAAAAGGGAAATTATTACATAAATAGTGATAGTGTTTTTATTAATCAAATTTATTAACAATTAAATTCAAAATTTTATGAAAAAAGTTCTTTTAGCTTTTGCAAGTGCAATTCTCGCTTTGACATCATGCTCAAACGAAAGTGAACTTCTTTCTTCAAATGAAAATGCAGGGAAAGAAGTAATGGCTACTCTATCAGTATCCATGGTTCCAAAGACAAGAGCCACAATCGACAACGACGGTGCTGCAGCACATGTTAACAGTTGTATTCTTGAAGTTCGTACTGGTGATAACAAGAAGGTTTACCGCCATGTAGAGGTTAAGGTTGACCAGGAATCTCTCACTGCAACATTCAAGCTCCCTCTCGTAATCTCTCAGACTTACGACTTCCTCTTCTGGGCTGACAATGCTACTCTTGATGCTTCTTTGCAGAAGTTCTCAGACAAGTATTACAATACTCAGGACCTTACAGCTGTAAAGATTATGGATGAAACTACTGGAAACCTTGACGAAAAAGACGCATTCTTCGCTGCAGATCACGATGTACTTTTTACAGGTGCTGGTGAACTTAAGGAATACACTTTGACACGTCCGTTCGCACAGGTAAACATCGTTACTCACGACCTTCGCAACATTAAAGCAGCTAATGACCAGTCTCTTGCATTAGAAGAACTCTGGCCTGCTAAGATTTCTGTTGACTACAAAACGCAATTCCCAACCCAGTTCAATGTTTCTAATGGCAAAGCAACTGAGAAGAAGACCATCAATCGCAAGGCTGAGGCTGTTTACGGATGTGCAGAAGCTGCTGAGTACAACACTTTAAACATGGATTATATCTTTGTTAACGAAATCGGTGGAAAGGAGAATCCAGATGATCAAGTTTTATTTACGATTAAAAAGGCTGAAATCACTTCTATGAATGGTAAAGTTATTACAATTCTCGAAAACGCAAATAACATTCCTATGAAGCGAAACTATCGTACTAACATTATCGGAACATTCCTTACAGACGAGCAGGACTTCAAGGTTACGATAAATCCACTTTGGTATGAACCTGACTATAATCCACTTCCAGCACCTCCTGCAGAGGCACAAGGCGTCAATCTCTCTGACGATGGTAAGAAGGCTACATACGAAGGAGAAGGTATTCCTGATATAGTTGTCCCTGATGGAGTTGAAGAGTTTGATATCAATCCAGGTTCTGACGGCGGAAAATATAAAATGGATGTTGAATCTGTAACTTTCCCTTCAACTTTGAAAGAGACAGACGTCACTTTCTGCAAAGGTATTAAAGACATTACATATAATTGTGATGCAGAGCATTCTCTTGTGTGGGATAATACTTCATTTTATGGTACAGGAGAAAATAATTCGCCTCGTGGTTTTACAGTAAAAATTATTGGTTTGCCTAAAGAGTTCATTGTAGAAGGTGCTTCTATTGACTACTCAATTGCAAATACAAAAGGTGAAAAAATAAACTTTGGAAAATATTGGTTAAATACTGGCTGGGATGGTAACGCAAAAGTTATAGTTAAACTCCCTGCAGGATGGCAAGCAGCAGGTCTTAAATTGCCATACTTCACAGGTGGTACTGTGATATATGAGGGCGAAAATCTTGTATTCTCAAATGTAGAAGATACACCAATGCCATAAATAGCAGACATTTATTACTAATAAATCATTAGTTTATGCAATTAAAGAACTTACTCGCCGCAGCAATCTGTACCGCAGACACCCGTCTGCGGCGGGGAGTTCTTTTGCTTGTATCTTCCCTGATTCTGTCAGTGTGTCTCACATCTTGTGGATGGCTTGACGAGGACCCCATCTTTGAGTATCCTCACGAAGAAGGTATAGACCCAACTTTGGTCACAGTTAACCTTACATACCATTGTTGTGGCGACATCCCTCTATATGATGTGGAATACGTAACTAAGTCCGCATCCAATACTTTGGAAATTAGGAGATACAATTACGAAATTATCTCTGCTGACTCTATAGTTAGAAAGGGAACAATTGAACGCAATATCAATGATTTGTCCGATTTAACACTATCATTCTCGCTCCCTGCTGGGGAATACAGAGCTGTAATGTGGCAGGATTGTATGGACTTATATGAAGAACCGTTCTATGATGCCTCATCTCTTAGTGCAGTACAAATACGCGAAAAATCTTCCTACATAGGCTGTACTGACCTCAAAGATGCTTCATGGAATATTACTGATTTATCTATTCCAGCTACAAATGAATGGCATACCACTATTGACTACGACATAAATCTAGAGCGACCACTTGCAAAGATTACTATCCTCTCCACCGATGGTGAGGCATTTATAAACCATTGTACAGAATATCTGCGAACAAAGTCACCAACAATAATTGCGCAGGTGGAAGACCGCATAAAACTTTGTTTCTCTTACGAGGGTTACCTACTCACACGTTTTAATGCTACCATAGGCGAATTTCGTAATTCGGCATTGGATTATTCGTTTGAAGGTCAGTTGAAGGAAACAGGCAATCCATCTGAGTTTCTCATCGGTACTGACTACGTTTTTGTGGATGGCGATGAGGGTGTGTATTGGATAAAACTTACTGTAATCGACAACTATGATGGTAGTATTATAGAGAAGACGAGGAAAATACGTGTACCTGTAAAGAGAGGCCATGAAACTATTCTCACAGGCAATATTCTTACTATGTGTTTCGGTCAGGGTGTATCCATTGACCCAGAATTCTTAGGCGAATTCAACTACTACTTCAACTAACGAATCTCAAAGTCGCTAAGTCTTTAGCTTAACGATAGTTCACTGAAAAACACTCAATTTCATTATTTTATAAAATTCAACGATGACGACGTCAACATCAACGACGACGTCATAAACCTTTTTTCACAATTATTTTTAGTGTGTGTGTTTTGTGATGTCGTTTTTTTTGCGTAAGTTTGCAAGGAAGAATGAAGTATAGCTTTAATGTGTTGTATTTGTAGTTGTGTTGATATATATTTTTTCCAATTAATCTAAATATTAAACTACTATGACAAGTAAATTTCATTTCATGAGCACAGGCAGAAATATTGTTATGGCAATGATGCTTGTAAGTTCAGTGAACGTGTTTGCTCAAAAAGCAATGAAAGCTCCTACAGGAGGCAAACAAATCAGTGATCATCTTATCGGTATCTTCTTTGAAGATATCTGTTCTTCTGCCGATGGTGGACTTTGTGCCGAACTTGTACAGAATGGTTCGTTTGAATATAATCCTTCTGAAAGAGATGGTTGGGGACCTGGTACATCTTGGACAGTATCTCGTCCAGGACATTCACTCGGACTGCTTGAGGTAAAGCAACAAGAACCTCTTAACGCCAACAATCCTAACTATATGCGTCTGCACATCGAACGTGCAAAAGAATTTTATGACTATAGAGGTTGGACTGGATTTGGACTCCAAAATGCTGGTTTTGATGGCATTTCTGTTAAGAAGGATGCGAAATATAATTTCTCAGCATTCTTGCGCGACATCGAGGGTGATGGTAAGAAAGTACGTGTGTCACTCGTTCAACAACAAGGTTGGCAAGAAAAACTCATTGCTGATGCTCAGTTTACACTTGACTCCAAGAATTGGAAGAAGTACGAGACTGTCCTCACTGCTACTGAAGACTGTCAGAAGGCACAACTGCGTGTACTTGTATTAAAAGAAGGTACTGTTGATGTCGATATGGTATCACTCATCCCTCAGGACACTTATAAGGGTCATGGACTTAGAAAAGACCTTGCTGAAACTCTTGAAGCTCTTCATCCTAAGTTTATGAGATTCCCAGGAGGATGTGTTGTTCATGGTGGTGGTGATGGTTTTTGGGACACTTATCGTTGGAAGAATACTATTGGACCTAAGGAACAACGCAAAGCTATCAAGAACACATGGGGTTATCATCAGTCATTCGGATTAGGCTACTTCGAGTATTTCCAGTTCTGCGAAGACCTTGGTATGGAACCACTACCTATCCTACCATGTGGTGTAAGTTGTCAAGGAACTAATGGCGGTTGGAACATGACTGGCAAAAGAGGTCAGGAATGGGTTCCAATGTCTGAAATGGATGAGTGGGTTGACGAAGCTCTTGACCTTATTGAATGGGCAAACGGTGATGCTACAACTGAATGGGGAAAGAAACGTGCTGAAGCAGGCCACCCTGCTCCATTCAACCTCAAATACCTCGGACTCGGTAACGAAGAACTTATCTCTGAAGAATTTGCTGAGAGATTCAAATATATCTATGAAAGAGTTCGCAAAGCTCATCCTGAAATCATTATCGTAGGTACTGCAGGACCTGGAAGTCATAGTGATAACCCAGACTACATCAATGGTTGGAAATTGGCTGAGGAAATCGGATTGCCTATCATTGACGAACACTACTACGAACAGCGCACTTACTTCCAGACAGCTCGTCAGTATGACAATTACCCTCGTGACCGCAAGACTAAGGTTTATCTTGGTGAATATGCTGCAAAGGATAAGAAATTGCAGGACGCATTGGCTGAAGCTCTATATCTTTTACATGTTGAAAAGAATGGTGATGTAGTTTGCATGACTTCTTATGCCCCTCTCTTTGCTAAGAAAAACGCTACTAACTGGAATCCTGATCTTATCTACTTCGATAATGAAAAGGTTTACCCTACTTGCAGTTACTATGTTCAACAGATGTTCGGACTCAGTGACGGACAGTATTTCTACGGTGATTGCGTAAAGCTCAATGAAGCTGATGCAAAGAATAACATGATTGGCCAGAGTGGAGTACTTAACGTAAAACGCCACGAACTCTACCTCAAGATTGCTAACTCTACAGACAAGGAAACTGAAGTAAAACTCAATATCGGTAAATTCCATGTCAAAGGTACTGCCGAAGTGATGACTATCAGTGGCCAACCTGACGATGAGAATAACTACGATCAAATGCCTGTAACTCCTAGCAAGGAAACTATAAAAATTAAGAATGGTATGAAAATGACCGTCAAGCCATATTCATTCACTCTCCTGACCGTGAAATTGTAATATTCACGAAGTATGAAAGTAATACAATTTGGTATTGGTGGTGTGGGCAGTTGGTGTGCCGAAGCATTAATCAGAGGTGGTGTTGATAATTTGACAATAGTTGATTTTGATATCGTTTCGATCTCTAATATTAACCGCCAACTTATTGCTACGACCAAGACCATTGGAATGGCGAAGGTTGATGTGATGCAACAACGCTTGCATGACATCAACCCTTCGTCGTGTATTACTGCCCTAAAAATGAAGTATGAAGCAGACACTGCAGACAATTTCAATTTCAATGACTACGACTATGTAATTGACGCTATTGACTCCTTGAAAGATAAAAAAATGCTTATTCTTCGAGCTTGTGAAAGTTCTGCTACACTTATTTCCTCTATGGGGGCAGCGGGCAAGTCTGACCCTCTACAAATCCGAGTAGCTGAATTTTGGAAAGTCAAGACTTGTCCTCTAGCAAGAGCACTTCGCAATCAGTTTAAGCATGACAATCAATTTCCTGCAAAGAAATTTATGGCAGTATATAGCGAAGAACCATCAACACAAAAACTAGAAAACACAAATCCTGATTCAGGTACCCGACTATCACTCAAACCCCACATACAAGTAACTGCGACATTCGGAATGAACATCGCAGCACTTATTTTGAATTATCATAAAATTAGTTGACGTCTTCGTTAAAATGGGAAGTTAATACCCATATTAAACTGAGCATGACCTAAGAGAAGATGTACATCAATATCTGTGCCGATTTTTTTGTAGGACATAGCCAAATTACACTTTTTCTTGACTATATGATAAAAAGCGCCCCAAAAGGTGTGAGTTTCTCAGGTTTTATTTATGGTGGGTTCTATAAATTCATTTCAGACGATTTTGAGATTTGTTTCGAGCAGATTGCTGTGCGGAAGGAAGGAATTATGCGGGCATAATGACTTACTGACAAACAGCAAGATGCCGAAAGAAATCCAAAAGTGGCGAAAAGTTTATTCTAACCCATTGTTATGCTGCTTTATTGTAACGGTGAATTTTTAGAACCCACCTTATAACTTAGTCATGTGTTGTTAGTTTGTCATTTGATTTCTAAATGCAATACCAAGTTAAGTCAAAATCTTACATAGCAAAGTCCTATACAACTCTTCGTTTTGCTGGATATCAAAAATGTTGAATTATCTTAGCGTTGCAGAATTAAGGTTAATAAAACCTACCATATGAAAAAGTTACTATTTATATTTTTGTGCACGATTCTTTTGCTGGTATCACTTTCCTGCAACAAGGATGATTGCCCGACAAGATGTATTGCCGAAACTGGTGATGCCACAGATATTACTGCATTCACCGCTAAAATTTCGGGTTATTGCAATCAGAAGAATATTGAAGGACTTTCTGTAACATTTGGAATAGAATACACCAATTCTGATCTTACACGGAATGCTACAGTTTTATACGCTTCTGAAATGGATAAGAATGGTCTTTTTTCGGCTCACCAGTAAAAACCTGTGTTTATCCGAATATCATAGACAACCTATAGAGGAAGAAATCAACATCGGATACACCTCTTAGCTGAGCTCTGAATTGTTTAATCTTTGAGTTTAATGATTCAGCAG
>JAGHSE010000131.1 GCA_018066015.1 Candidatus Colivivens equi | reverse complement strand
GTTATATTCAAATTACATTAACTATGTGTCTTTAAATAATCTAGTATCTGTTCTGCATGTATTTTAGTCTTAATTTCTTTTGGAGAAAAAATTTTTTCAATAATACCATGCTCATTTACAAGATAAGTTGTACGCAGAATACCAATAGTACGATGTCCACATGCCACTTTCTCACCCCAACAACCAAGTTGCTGCAACAAAGTAGTTTCAGTATCTGCTATTAACGGAAATTCTAGCCCTTGAGTATTAGCAAATTTCTTCTGAAGAGCTTGCTTATCTTTGCTAACGCCGATAATTTCATAACCAGCGGCACCTAGTTCTGCCTTATGTGCTTGTAGAGAACAAGCTTCAGCGGTGCATCCACTTGTGTTTGCTTTTGGATAGGAGTAGAGTACAATCTTTTTTCCATGATAATCACTACGTTTAATTTCTTTTCCATTTTGGTCTCTGCCAAGTACTTCAGGAATCTTATCCCCAATATTCATAGTTGTAATTTAAAAAATGTAATTATTCATATCTAATGGCTTCAATAGGGTCAAGTGATGCAGCTTTTTTTGCGGGGAAGTATCCAAAGCCGATGCCAATGACAGTACAGACAGCGAAACTTACAAAAATACTCCATGCGGGAATAGATGTAGGAAGTCCAATTGCTCCAAGTCCCATTGTTCCTAACCAACCCAATAATACCCCTAAAATTCCTCCAGTCAAGGCAATCATCACAGATTCAATAAGGAATTGATTACTAATGTCAATACCCCGAGCTCCAACAGACATACGCAATCCTATTTCTTTAGTACGTTCCGTAACACTCACAAGCATAATATTCATGATTCCGATACCAGCCACGAGAAGAGAAAATGCAGCAGCAACTACAAGAATAATAGTAATTGTGTCCATTGTGCTTGACATGGTGTCCATCATTTCAGCTTGTGAGTTAATTCTGAAGTCATCTTCTGCACCTTCAGGAATTCTATGATTGTTGTGAAGTATCTCCGTTAGTTCATCAATTGCATTATCAGTTAGTTCTTCTGTTATAGCAGAACAAGTGATTGAATTAAAATAAGTCTGAGCATTAAGACGTTTCATGACAGTAGTGTAAGGAGCAATAACAACGTTATCCTGGTCCATTCCCCAACTATTTTCGCCTTTTGACTTAAGTACACCCACTATTTTGAACGGTATAGATTTGAATCGAATGTTTTTTCCTACAGGATTGCTCCCATTAAAAAGGTCATCAACAATCGTTTGACCAACTACGCATACCTTTGACCCTTTATGAATATCATCATCAGTAAAAAACTCTCCGTCTTCCATTTCCCATAAACGAATATTGAGATAATCAAGACTTTCGCCATATACAGTAGTGTTTGTATTGTTGGCTCCATAGATACATTGTCCACTAGCTGTAACCTCAGGACTGACGTAAGTTACATATTTCTTTTCGCGTTGAATAGCTTCATAATCCGTCATTTTTAGAGTCTGCATTGCAGAGGGGTCAAGTCTAACTCCGCCTCGCATTTCTGCTCCAGGTCGGATACTGATGATATTGGTTCCCATTTTAGCAATTTCTCCACGGATGCTTTCCTTCGACCCCTGTCCAATCGCCATCATGATAATGACGGCAGCAACGCCTATGATGATACCAAGCATAGAAAGGAATGACCGGAATGCGTTACTTGCTATAGCGGTCATTGCGACCTTAAATAGATTAAGAAAATTCATTATTACTCCAATTAAATTTAAATGAGTATTTAGTCATCGTTAATATCAGGTAGTGCAGCCAAAGCGCTAGCCGCAGATTGAATATCATTGTTTATAACATCTTCACATATTTTTCCATCACGCAACACTATGTTTCTGCTACTATAACGAGCAATGTCAGGATTATGTGTAACGAATACAATAGTTCTACCATATTGATGCAATTTTTGGAAAAGTACCAACATTTCAAAAGATGTTTTTGTATCAAGATTTCCCGTAGCTTCGTCTGCAAGAATGACGGATGGGTCATTCACAAGGGCGCGCGCAATAGCAACACGTTGCATTTGTCCACCTGACATTTGATTACTTTTATGTTCCAGTCTGTCTCCTAAGCCTACGGCTTTAAGTGCATTGATAGCAGCTTCGCGACGTTGGCTTATATTGTATTTGCTATTATACATTAATGGTAATTCCACATTTTCAACAGCTGTTGTTTTAGCGAGAAGATTATAATTCTGGAAAACAAAACCGATTTTGCGATTACGTAATCGTGCTCGTTGATTTTTAGACATTGTACGCACAGGTGTACCATCAAGTATGTATTCTCCGCTTGTAGGTGTGTCAAGACATCCGAGTTGATTCAAAAGGGTTGACTTTCCCGAACCAGAAGTACCCATGATAGTCACAAATTCACCTTCGTAAATCTTGAAAGAAACTCCACGTAATGCATGAACAATTTCGCTACCTACTTGGAAATCTCGGCGTACATCCTGTAACTCAATAATAACTTTTTTAATATTCTTATTTTCCATAATTATTTTGGACCTCCACCTGCATTAGAATTGTTTTGTCCTCCTTGTGCGCCACCTCTGTTTCTGTTTCTTGGCCCCGGCATGAATGGGTTGGTTTGTTGGCCTGCATCTGGGAACGGACTTTCAACTTCAAATTCAGTTATGATTTCAGTTCCAGGTTTCAGACCATTTGTGATTTCTGTATATAGTCCGTTACTTAAACCTGTAGTTACTGGTATGGCTTTGAATACATTACCTTCTTTCATCCAAACTTTTGCAGGTGCGTTGCAGTCCTTAATACTTTCCTCCTTGGTTAGCATAACTTCATTAGGAGTAAATCTTAGTGCCTTTGAAGGTACAGTCAAAACATCCTTCTTTTCAGAGGTGAAGATAGTAACGTTGGCAGTCAGTCCAGGTTTCAGTTTAAGTTCCTCATTTGGTGCAGCAATAACCACTTGATATGTTACAACATTACTTTCAGTAGTTGCTTGTTGTCTTACTTGAGTTACACTACCTTCAAACACATCCTCTGGAAAAGCATCAACAGCAAATGTCACTCTTTGCCCTTCTTGCACACCGCCAATGTCCGCTTCATCAATATCAGCTATTACTCTCATGTCTGTGAGATCCTTAGCAATAATAAATAGGGTAGGTGTGGTCATTGCGCTTGCTACAGTTTGTCCTTCCTCTACCTCCTTGCTAAGAACTACGCCATCAATCGGAGCTGTAATCGTAGCATAGCTAAGATTAGTTTGCGCTTTTTGAACATTTTGTTGTTGAACAGATATTTGCTGCTGAGCCTGCGCCATTGACATACGTGCATTTTCATATGACATACGCGCATTTTCATAGTCATCAGCACTTATCAATCCTTTATCATACAAAGCTTTATAACGCTTATAATTTGACTGCTGGTAATTGAATGTTGACACCGAACTTTGATAACTGCTTTGTGCAGAAGCCAAATTGCTACGGCATGACTGTAGTTCACTAAGCAGATTTGTCTTGTCAAGTTCTGCAATGACTTGGCCTCTATGTACGATACTATTATAATCAACATAGATTTTGTCAATAATACCACTCACTTGTGTACCTACTTCCACTTTTGTTACAGGTTCAATTGTACCTGTTGCAGTAATTGTAGTAGCTAAATCCTGAATGATACTTTTCTCAGTTTTGTAAGAGACCTTCATCTCATGTTTGCAAGCGTCAAGACATACAATTGTAATTGCACCCAAGAAAATTGTGCAAATTTTAATACCGATTTTTTTCATTATAATGATTTGTTTTTGTTATTATCATAGATTGATTTCTTTACCCTCATAGAACCGTAGCATTGCAATATTATATAAGGTAGTATATTTTGCTTCAAGGTATTGTTGTTCAGCCTTGAGTAGATTATTCTTTCCAGTATTAAGTTCAACTATGTTAATCATGCCGAGATTGAACTTCTCAGAAAGCAGGTCAAAGTTTTCTTTGGCACTCTTTGCGCTTGCCTCAGCATAGATAAACTGCTGTTGTGCATTAGTTGCATTTAACCAATAATTTTCAATTTGGCGATAAAGGTCCTTTTCGGCTTCCTGTAGTGCTAACTGACTATTTAGGTGTTGCAGTCTAGCCTTGCTGACAGCAGTCTTATTTTGACGTTGATCAAATATGGGAATTTGCAGAGACAGTCCAAGTGAATTATTTACATTAGTTTTTATTTGCTTGAATACAGCATTGTCATTTGCAGAAGCATTACTAGTACCTATACCTGCAGTAAGACTAACAGAAGGCATATACCCAGCTTTTGCTATTTTAATGGCAAGTTCACTAGACTCAACTCCTAATTGTCCACTTTTAATCTCAGGTCTGCTACTCAGTGCTGTATTATATACATCATTCTTAGCAGGAATAGGTGTGAGAACATCATTTTCGGTAATATCTTCAGTCTTAACCTTAAAAATTTCATCGCCTGTAATCTCAAGTAACTGCTTTAACTGGAATGTGTAGTTATCAAGTTGAGTACGTGATGTGATGAGGTTATAATTATCCTGAGCCACCTGTGATTCCAGCTGTATATAATCAGATTTGGCTATACTACCTAATTCATACATTTGTTTACCTCTGTTACAAGCTACTTGTGAGGCTTCCAGTATTGACTCATTTACCTTTACAGCTTCAGCTTGGTAAAGAATTTCTACATATAGTTGAGTGATTTGTTCCTGAATACTATTTGCAGTCTGCTCTGCGCTCAATTCATTCATTTCATCTGTATATTTGTTTTGTTTGATGTTCATGGTATTCTTACCACCATTCCAGACAGTCCAATTAGCATTCAGTCCATAGCTACCATTATAACTAACTTGTGATTGGGTAGTTGTCATAGTGCCACCAGTAAGATTTATGGTTGACTGACTCCACGGACGCCATGACATATTTTGGTTTGTGCTAGCAGAAAGCGAAGGAAGTAATGCAGCCTTTGATTGCATAACATCCAATTTGCTTTGTTCAGCTGCAACTTGTTTCTGCTTAAGTTGAATGTTATTTTTCAGTGCATAGTCAATACATTGATGCAAAGTCCATACTTGAGCATTAACAACCGTCGAGACTAAACAAAATCCTATAATAC
>JAGHSE010000386.1 GCA_018066015.1 Candidatus Colivivens equi | reverse complement strand
AATTATGAAAGTTAATGTTTTTTTGACTGGATATGTTGTTGAAACATACAATCTTAATATGCATTTTCTTCCTTTTGGAACATATTGAGTATGGTCTTGCAGATGATCTTTATGTCAAGAAGGAATGTCCAGTTCTCAATATATTCAATATCCATCCGGATTCTGCCTTCCATTTGGTCAATATGTTTTGTTTCGCCTCTATACCCACTAACTTGTGCAAGTCCTGTTATTCCTGGCTTGGCAAGATGTCTGACCATAAAATGGTTAATGATTTTGGAGTATTCCTCTGTATGTTTTAACATATGAGGGCGAGGTCCAACAATTGACATGTCTCCCAATAGTACATTGATGAATTGAGGAAGTTCATCAATATTTGTTTTACGCATGAAATTACCGAATGGGTATTTGCGTGGGTCATGTTCTGTAGCCTGTATTTCATCCGCATCATCGTTGACCTTCATTGTACGGAATTTTAGGCACTTGAAAATTCTGCCATCAATTCCAGTTCTGTCTTGTTTGAAGAATATTGGTCCTGGTGATTGGATTTTTATTATTATTGCAGCAATAACAAATACCCATGGGAATATGAGGATAATAATGGCTGCTGAGAATAAAATATCGAACAAACGCTTGATGACCCTATTGAATGGATTAGCTAATGGTTCTTCTCTTCGTGCCATTACGGGAATGCTGTCCATCATCGTAAAGTTCACATTTCCCTTGAATATATTTGCTGTTGGTACGATAAAGAACCGAATCAAATGATTATCGCAATATTTGCTCAACATGCTCACTCTGTCTTCTTGCTCATTGGTAAAATTACCATACACTTCATTTATTTCTGTATGTGAAGCAAGGAAAGAATACAACTGAGAAGAATCACCAATATGAAGCTTTTCATATGCTTCATTGTCACAGGTTCCTTCATAGAAAGTACCCAGCACCTCATATCCATAGTGGGGTATAGACAATATGTTCAAGAGCTCGAACATAGAATTCTCCTTCCCTACCAGAACAACATGAGTTAAGTTGCGTTTGTTGCGTCTGAAATACTTTAGAAGTTTACTAATGATTATTCTTTCGATTATTGAAAAGAAAGTAAACAATCCAATAGTCGTAAGTGTGTATGTTCGAGGAAAATGCTCATGCGCTTCAAGTAAAGATGTTAAGAGTGAAACGAGGAGCAATAAAAGCAGACTGACGGTAAACGAACGCTGAATGACGGACTCAATTTTTACCAGTCGGTTATGAATGATAGATGGGTAAAGTGTGTTACACGCCAATAAACTTGTATCGTATAACAGAATGAGATTTGGTAAATTGTTGAATCCTCCAATCCAGAATGGATTATAAATTTTTGCACCAATAAATGTCAATGCAACAGTTGCTGACATCAGTAAGATGTCAGCAATAAGTATTTCTATAATGAGGATTTTATCTTTGCCCATGAATGGTTAGATTAGAATTACATGCAAAGGTAGTCATTTTTTTTGAAAAAATGATACTTTAGCAAGAAAAATATGTCTAATCGTAGAAGTTCCAACTCAAACCAAAGTGAACACCTGCTGGATTCATAGGATATCCAGGTCCCCAGAATGCACGGGCAGTACCTGAATTTGCATGATAATATTGAATATAGAATCTAAGTCTTTTCAATTCGAAATTGGCATAGGCACTGATTAGCGGATGATTTCCTATTTTTACGAGCTTGTTTGGATTCTGAGTTGTAAACTGGCCAATTATAGGTGAATAATCCGGTGCATAATATTCTGTGAAATATTTGACGTCGGCTCCCACTTCAGTCTTGAGAACCTTAGCAATCTTGAAGGTCAAGTATAGATTGTGGTAAGTTGAGATTTTAGGCAAAGGAAGTACTTCCGCATTTGATGTTGACTGGAATGTGAAATTATTGTCAAGATGAAATGGACCAAAAGCAAAATTCTGGTCAAGAGTTATAGAATAAACTTGAATACCACCTTGATGCTGAAGTGCTACAGCATTGTTTGTTACTGTCTGATCTATTGTTGTTCCGTTATTTGCGAAATAAGTATAGTTTTTGATGTTTTCTATACCTCCAGTAATTGTAGTTCCTGTCTTTGGGAAGTTGATGACTGCTTGAATGCGTTGGCGCCATTCAGTACTTGTATCTTGATCCCACCATGCATAGGTTGAATGGAAGTGTCTGAAATAGAATGAAGGCTTGAGATTTTTGATATATGCATTGGCAGCAATCTGCAATGTGTCTTTTAAGAACGGAATGTTTATTTCTCCGTGTCCTTTAACAAAGAATTGTCCAACGTTATCTTTGTTATTACTTACAAGCACTAATTCTGTGTCTACATTATAATGGATGAGCGACCCCATAGTTCTGATCAACTGGCCACCAATAACGAAGTCGTATTCAGTATATCTACGGGTATTTATTCTACCTTCGTTTCCTTCATATCCTGCAGTTACAATTGTGTCGGGAAGGGAGTAGTTTCTGTGTTCGTAACCTGCATACGCATTTAATCCGAAAGCTGCCCACTTCTGGAAACCTTCGCAAAGAGAAATACCAACATTATTTCTTATGGCGAAATTCTTTGTAAAATCGTTTATTGTGTCGTTGTGAAGATATGTATTTGAATAATAATTAGTTGGATGTGCATAAGATCTATAGTTGCGAGTCAAGGCACTCAATTTGAAAGTGTGGAAAATCCTCATAACAGGAACGAATACTATAACCCTGTTTGTTGAATCGCCTTCAGCACGTTCAAATCCTATGTTATAGTGGTGATTAAGATATCCAATATGATGTTCTTGTCTGTTCCATGTGCTATTAAGGAATGTAGGAATGTCGGCTGTACCATAATTCATGGATTGGTTTTCTGGGTGAGTAATGTAATTTTCATCCGTTATACCACCATTTTCTGCCATTTTCATGAAATTGTGCTGATAATAGAAATGCAAATCATATTTATCACCACGATAACTTCCCCATGCAGATGCATTCATGAAACCAGTATTTTGGCTGTTATAGTAACCTTGGCCGTACATATATGCGTAACTGGCGCCAAAATTCACCTTCTTTCCAATGTTCTGGGAATAAATGACTTTGAGATTGTCGTAACCAGTTGTTTTGCTTCCGCACAAATTGTACGACACATTCATATAAGGTGATTTTGTGTCGTAATGGCGGAATTTTTCAGTTGATACGAAAAATTGGTCGAATGGGTCGATAAAAATAAAATTATTTGATTGTTCTCTCTCCATGAAAATTCTATTGATGCGAGGAGAACCCAGATTGCCTAAAGTATTGTATTCACCACGCATACCTTCAGAAAGAGAGTTGTTTTGGTAAGCATGAGAAAGCGTGTCGACATATATGGATTTTACATTACCAAATATGTCGTCAAGTACTCGAGCGTGAACTTCGGTAGGAGACTTAACATGTTTATTCTTTCCTTCAAGAGTATCAGTAGGAGCCATCATGCTTCCATCGGAATTTGATTCTAGCTGACCGATGATTCGCTGGGCATATCCTTAGTTGATTACAAGGGAAGATAA
>JAGHSE010000153.1 GCA_018066015.1 Candidatus Colivivens equi | reverse complement strand
ATTGTACACACTGTTCATTATCAGTGCAGTGATTGTACTCGGATTCTTCCTCATTGGATTCAATGAACCATGGGAAGACAATCCTACAATGAACGATCCTCTACTTACTGATGTTCTCATTTGGTGGTGCATCATTCTCAGTGTAGCAGGTTTCGCTCTCATGATTTGGAGTTTCATTAAGTATGTTAAGGAATATGGCTTTAACAAATCATACCTTTATACTTGGGGACTACCAGTTGTGACTATTATTATCGGTCTTGTAGTTGGTCTTATTAAACAAAATGAGCACCTTCTTATCAACAACAAGGATTGGTGTGTTCCTAGTGAAAATATCATCACTGACACATGTATGGTATCAATCGGCATACTCATCGTAGTATCTATCATTGCTGTAATCTATAGTCTTGTTCTCTCATCAAAGAAGTAACTTTAAAAATTGAGTAAATATGGGAAAGAAAAAGAAAGTTCCAGGATTGAATGCTAGTTCAACAGCAGATATCTCATTCATATTGCTCATATTCTTCCTTGTGACAACATCAATGGATACAGATCAGGGACTTGGACGTACACTGCCAAAACCACCTGAGGATGATGAAATCAATAATGAATTAAAAGTTAAGGAACGCAATATCCTTAACATCCGTATCAACAAGAACAACGACATCATGTTCCGTGACGATTTCACAGTAACTCCAAAAGCTGATGCTCACAACGTTCTTCGTCTTGATCCAGGAGAGGCATTGTTGATAAAGCAAGAGACTATGAGATTTATTGCAAACAAAGAGAATAATCCTAATTTGCCAGAATTGAAGTCAAAGGACGTACCTCTCATTGGAAGATGTATGGTTACAGAAAATCACGTAATTTCAGTTCAGACTGACCGTGGTACAAGTTATGGAGTGTATTTCATGGTACAAGACATAATCGTATCTGCATATAATGAGTTGCGTGATGAACTGGCAAAGGAAAAATTCAATTATAAATTTGAGTTCTTATCAAAGGAACAGCAAGCTGCTATCAAAGAGGTTTATCCTCAGAAGATTTCAGAAGCTGAACCTCGTCAATACGGAAAGGCTTTATAATGAGTAGATTTAATAAAAACGGCGGCAGGGAGATGCCGGAACTGAATACATCATCACTCCCTGACTTGATTTTCTCTGTTTTGTTCTTCTTCATGATGGTGACATCAATGCGCGAAGTAACACTTATGGTGAAATTTGAGAAGCCTACTGGCACACAACTAGAAAAACTTGCTCGTAAGTCTTGTACATCCTTTATCTATATAGGCCGTCCTACAGATCAATATATCGGTCAATATGGTTCTGGTACCCGTGTTCAGCTTAACGATGCATATGCAGAACCAGCTCAGGTTTATGACTTTATTATGGAAGACCGTGGAGAACTTGCAGAAATTGACAAGCCATTCTACACAGTTTCTATCAAGGCCGATAAAGAAGCCCCAATGGGAATCATTACCGACGTAAAACAAATGCTGAGAAAGTCTTACGCTTTGAAGATTATGTATTCTGCACAGAAACCTAATGATTAATCATTCTCCTTCTGATACTTTAAGAAGTGAAATATAATATAAACCCCGAAAGTTGTAATTAACTCTCGGGGTTTATTAACGTAGATTTGAATAATTCAAAGTTTGTAATAAGTTTCTATCAATAAAGTTTCAGATATTCGTATTCGTTGTTTAGAGTAGAGAGATAACGTTCAAATTCTTCGCGACTGATTACGATAGTTCCTGTGCAGTCATTTGGATGAAATGATAGAGTTTCGGCATTGATTAAATGTTCGTCAAGAAACAGATAAACATGATGTTCAGTATCGTTTATCAATCCAAATGGAGAGACACTACCAGGTTCAAGACCAAGATACTTGTTCATTCGTTCTGGAGACGCAAATGATAGTTTTCCGGGAGCAGGTTTGCCAATACTGGTCAGATAGTCTTTGAGTCTGTGTTCAAGTTCATGAATATCCAAGTCGTAATCACAATGAAAACAAATCAAATAATGTTTATCGCCCTTGTGATTACGCATGAAGATATTTTTACAATGCACACTCCCATCATCCCTCCACCAGCGTTTGGCTTCTTCTATCGTTTTACCTTCAGGATGGTGGTAACAGGAATAGTGGATATCGTGTTTGTTAAGATAGTCAAAAACAATTTCTTCGCGTGTCATCCAACTTAGAATTTGATTTCTTCGTCAGGAGAAGTGAACGAACTGAAATATGCAGTTGCATTTTTGAAATAATAAACAATGGTGTTTGCATCGTTCTCATTGTACATACTACGGAGTTCAGGATAAGCGTCAAGCATTGATTTCTTTGCTTCAACTCTTTCGTCAGGTACTAATTCTCCACTAAGACGAACCCATTGGCTTCCATTAAAACAACAGAGTTCAGCTTTGGGGTTTGCTTTGAGTTGTTGAGCAGTACGTTTTTTCTTACCAGTCTGAATGTAGAGTTTTCCTTCAAATTTGTGAATAGTACCAAATGGACGTACTCGTGGTTGGTCACCATCTACCGTTGCAATATAATAGGTTTTGCAAGCCTTAATAAATTCATATACTTTATCCATATCAGTGTTGTTTGTAGTTTGTGCATTGCAATTTATTGAAAATAGTCCTACGAATGCAATTAGAATAAGCTGTCTCAAAGTTTTCATAATGTCGTTATTTTAAAATTCTTTTGGCAAAGATAGTAAAAATAATTGTAAGACAATACTGCAGAGTGAGGAATTTATTATTCTGCTTAGATGAAGATAATGAACACTTCAATTGCAAAATGACATAAAGTCATTTCTCTATTTACGTTTTATTTATTACCTTTGTATGCAAAATTTATTAATTTGGAATATTATGGACTTTCAGGCTCAACAGATAGCACAATTAATTGGTGGTATTGTAGATGGTAATCCAGAGGAGATAGTAAATACATTTGCTAAGATTGAAGAAGGGAAACCAGGTGCCATATCTTTTCTTGCAAATGCTCACTACGAACACTATATTTATGAAACGAAATCATCAGTAGTGTTGGTAAATAAGACTTTTCAGCCGTCACAGCCACTGACTGCAACGTTAATTCGGGTGGATAACCCATATGAGAGTGTCGCAAAACTACTTCAGATATATGATTCAATGAAACCAAAGCGTATAGGTGTTGACCCTCTTGCTTTTATTTCTTCTTCTGCAAAAATTGGAAAAGATGTGTATATTGCACCATTTGTGGTGGTTGGAGATAATGCTGAAGTAGGGGATGGTGTGCAATTATATCCTCATGTTTCAGTAGGTGAACACGTCAAGATAGGTAATGGTACTATTCTCTATAGTAACGCAGTGGTTTATCATCATTGTGTGATTGGTTCGGGGTGTATTCTACATTCAGGTTGTGTAATTGGTGCAGATGGGTTTGGTTTCGCCCCTACGCCAGAAGGATATGAGAAGATACCACAAATAGGTAATGTCATACTTGAGGATAATGTAGAGGTTGGAGCAAATGCATGTATTGACCGTTCTACAATGGGCAGTACGTTAGTGCATAAAGGTGTGAAACTGGATAATATGGTTCAGATAGCCCATAATGTAGAAGTTGGAGCAAATACAGTGATGTCGGCTCAAGCAGGTGTTGCTGGTAGTGCCAAAATTGGTGAGTGGTGTATGCTTGGCGGTCAAGTCGGAGTGGCTGGTCACATCAAGATAGGAGACAGAACAAATGCTGGTGCGCAAAGTGGTCTTCCTGGAGGACGATTATTAGAGAAGGGCAATGTGACAGTAATGGGTTACCCTGCATTGGAACATAAGAATTTTGCTCGTAGTGCTGCAGCATACAAGAATCTTCCAGAATTAGTAAAGCAAGTTAATGACCTTCAAAAGAAAGTAGAAGAATTGAGCGCAAAACTTTGAGGGTTGGAGATTTAAAAACGAAGAATATGAAACAAATAACATTAAAGTCGTCTTTTCGTGTTGAAAGTATAGGATTGCATACAGGTCGATATATTCATGCAGAATTTTGCCCTGCACCAGAAAATCATGGTTATAAAATACAGCGAACAGATATAGACGGGCACCCCGTAATAGAATGTCTAGCAACGAATGTTGTTGAGACCCAACGCGGAACAGTCATTGCTAATGGAGATGTCAGAGTCAGTACCATAGAACATGCAATGGCTGCACTTTATGCAAGTAGGATAGACAATGTACTGATTAAATTAGATGGTCCCGAAATGCCAATTATGGATGGAAGTGCCATGATGTTTATCAATAAGATATATGAGGTGGGACTTCAAGAACAAAATGCAGAAAAACAATATCTTGTAATACCTGAACGTCGAATAGAAGTCAAAGGTCAGAATGGAGAATTATTGATTGCAGTGCCCGACGATAAGGAAATGAGTGTGCAGACGATGATAACCTTTGATTCTGAGTGGTTAGCAAATCAAGAAGCCGAACTCAATAGTTTGGATGATTTTGCTGGTGATATTGCCTCAGCACGTACTTTTGTATTTGTACGCGAACTCATGCCACTAGTTGAGGCTGGACTTATTAAGGGAGGTGACTTAGATAATGCTATTGTAATTTATGAAAATGAATTGCCTCAAGATAAATATGATTTTCTTGCAGATAAGATGAAGGTACCTCATCAAGATGCCAAAAAATTAGGATATCTTAATCATCGTCCTTTAGTTTGGAAGAATGAACCGGCTCGTCATAAATTATTGGATATTATTGGCGATATGGCGCTTATCGGACATCCTATCAAGGGTAGGATAATAGCAGTCAAGCCAGGTCACACCATCAACAATGTCCTTGCCCGCAAATTGCAGTCATACGGACTATAAACCAACACATTTTATAATATCTTCAGAAGATACAACATTGGCATTTATCCAATGTATGTCTCGGTCTTTCTTAAACCAAGTCATTTGTTTCTTGGCATATACTCGTGTGTTCTTCTGCATTCTTGCTACGGCGAAATTTTCTTCCCATTCGCCTTTGATGACATTGATAATTTCTTTATATCCCACCGTGTTGAGAGCATTTGGCAGTGTCTGACCACTATGTAGATACTCATCGTATAGGTTTTTCACTTCATTCATAAAACCATTATCCATCATTTTCACAACACGTCGGTTTATGCGATTAAACAATTCTTCGCGTTCTCTGTATAGTCCCACCTTTATTATATTAAAGGGACGTTCCTTTTTTGTGTTGCATCTAAATGAAGTATAGGTTTTACCTGTCATGTAGCATATTTCAAGAGCATGAACTATACGTTGAGTGTTTTTGTGATCTACTATTTGATAGTATTCAGGGTCAAGTAGCCTCAATTCCTCGCAAAGCCGTTCAAGTCCATAAGTTTGCAATCGGTCTTTCATTAATACCCTCGTTTCGGCATCAACAGTAGGAATATTATCAATCCCATTACAAACAGCATCAATATACATCATGCTTCCTCCCACCATAAGATGAAAGTCAGAGCGAGAGTCTTTTCCCGAAGCCATGAGTTGCAGAACGTCTTCTTCAAACTGAGCAGCACTATAATATTCGTTTATGTCAAGATTATTAATGAAGTGATGTTTGACCTGTGCTAATTCTTCTTGCGAAGGTTTTGCGGTTCCGATATCTAGTTTACGAAACATCTGTCTTGAGTCTGCCGATATGATATCACAATTTAAGAGCTTGGCTACTTCAATGCCAAGCTCTGTCTTACCTACGGCAGTAGGTCCCAGAATTACAATGAGAGTACTCATTAATCGTAAGGATTTCCGTCGCTGATATCTAAGTTGTCTAGGTCAAATTCATCAATGCCACTACCATACAAGTCATCATCATCATAGTCATCATCATAGATATCGTCATTGATGTTAATAGGGTTCTTTGCCATGAGTTCATCAAAATCTAGTATCTGTTGAGGCGCATTGCCAAGTTCTCGTGTTACTTTTGGTGAAGCAAGGTTTTTGCGTGTGATGATTTCTGCAAGTTCAATAAAGAATACTCTGTCAGCAAGAGGGTCAAATGTATAAAGCAGATGTTGTTTTTCATCCTCTAGAAAATCACTCAGTTTCGTGTCTTCCATTACAAAAGAGTCTTCAGACGAGTCATTGTTCATGTCTTCCAAAGTAATTTCTTGGACCTTTTCCCAACCATTCTCACAGATGGTAAACGATGTCATCTGTCCGTCTTCATATCCACAAGTCTTTTGTATTGCTTTATGGAAATCTAGAAAATTAGCATCACTATCAATCTGAATTTCTCTCATGAAGTCATCAACTTCATCTGATATAATAATAAAACGAAAAACCATATTGCAAATTATTATTATCTTACAATTCCTCTTTTTGAACTACTTACGAAATTGATAATATATTCTATTTCCTTGCTCATTGGAACCGATTCTTTGATTTTTTCTATAGCTTCGTTAACAGAGAAAGCGCTACTATATATTATTCTGTAAGCATCGTGAATATTTGTAATTAAATCAGGAGAAAAACCTTTACGTCTCAGGCCGACTAGATTAATACCACAATATGAGATTGGTTCGCGAGCTGCAATGATATAAGGAGGAATATCCATACTGGTTCTGCATCCACCTTGAATCATACACCCCCTACCTATTCGGCAGAACTGGTGAACAAGCACAACAGCACTAATTACAGCACCATCGTCAACAACCACTTCGCCTGCCAATTTTGTAGAATTGCCCATAATGATATTATTACCAAACACGCAGTCGTGAGCGATATGAGCATTTTCCATTATAAGGTTATTACTGCCAACAATAGTTGTTCCTTTGCTAGCGGTACCACGATGTATTGTTACATTTTCTCTTATTCGATTATTGTCACCGACGACTACAGTAGAATCTTCACCCTTGAATTTTAAATCTTGAGGAATAGCACCTATCACGGCACCAGGAAATATCAAATTACCATTACCCAATGTGGTGTTTCTAAGAATTGTCACGTTATTCATCAACTCAGTGTCATCTCCAATCACAACATCCTTATCTACAAAACAGAAGGGACCAATTTTTACGTTCTCACCCAATTTAGCTTCTGGATGGACATATGCTAAAGGACTAATATTACTCATTATTTTTATATAGTTGTTTGTTGGTTGCAAAGATAATGAAATTTTTGCAACATATCAAAAAAAAACATCATGGGGTGTTCTATTAATTACATTTTAGGTGATTTTGACTTTTGTCTTCCTCCTTCGCACCTCGCCCCCCGATGCAGCCTGAAAGGCTAATCTGTTCATAACCCAGGGCAAGCGGAGCGACACCCTGAGTGTTGTGCGGGAGCCCTCGCCCGATGCAGCCTAAAAGGCTAATCTGTTCATAGCCCAGGGCAAGCGGAGCGACACCCTGAGTGCCAAAAACATCAAAATAGCAATAACGCCCATAGTTCGTTAATTATTTATTTTTGCGGGGAATTTTCAACGAACCGAATGCAGAGTCAAACTTCTTTGAACTATGCTGTGGTGAGGCAGAAAATGCGGGAACCGCATTAATAGAACACCCCTTAAGTAAGCCCCCCACTAGTCAAA
This sequence comes from Candidatus Colivivens equi, assembly GCA_018066015.1. Classification (GTDB taxonomy): domain Bacteria; phylum Bacteroidota; class Bacteroidia; order Bacteroidales; family Bacteroidaceae; genus Colivivens; species Colivivens equi. The sequence continues at coordinate 4,807 of JAGHSE010000153.1, read as the reverse complement.
AAGCGTAGGTTCAGGAGGCGATTCCTGCATTTTTGGCAACAATTTTAGCCCAGTCTTTTTCTGGTTCTTCAAAGAATGTGTAGCAGTTGATGTAGTACATCAGCCTTATCCGCACCATAGTTTCAAGTCCAGAGAAACTCCATGTGCGCTTTATCCTCTTCTGTATAATCATCAGCAATAGGTTTGCAATCAGCGTTACCCATATCTGAATCTTTATGGCATTGGCGCTCTCTCCGTAGAAGTATCGTAGAGGGAATTTCTGCTTCTTTGTGAAGGAGACATGCTGTATGCGGTATTCCATGAGACCGTCTGGAGTCATCATCATCACATCGCTCTTCACAATATAGACCATATTCTTCTTCATCTTTGTAACATAGATGACACCTCGCTGCGTAAGCTCCTCAAACTTGCCGTAGTCAATATAGGCTCTGTCTATGGCAAGGATAGTCCCTGAGTCATAGTTGGAAGGCTTGAGCATAAAACTGTCATTGGTGGCAGCTGATGTGAATTTTCAACGAACCGAATGCAGAGTCAAACTTGTTTGAACTATGCTGAGGTGAGGCAGAAAATGCAGGAACTGAATTTCAACGAACCGAATGCAGAGTCAAACTTGTTTGAACTATGCTGAGGTGAGGCAGAAAATGCAGGAACTGAATTTTAACGAACCGAATGCAGAGTCAAACTTGTTTGAACTATGCTGAGGTGAGGCAGAAAATGCAGGAACTGAATTTGATGTCCGATGGCACGCCTTCATTGGCATAGATATTGGTATGCACCTTTATGCATCCCTTCTTCTTACCTGTCTTAGGATGTCTTCCCACGCCTTTGAAGATAAGGTTAGAGAAGAGGGAGACTGTTGTGGAATCCAGCACCTGTAGCTTCTCAAGCCACTTTGGGGTCTGACGTTTTCGGCTGTCCGATGAAAGTAAATGCTTATAGGTAGCATAAAGATCCCTATAGATGGTTTCAAAGATACATTCCAGTCTCCTTGCGTTGGCATCTGACAGGGTACTGCGTCTCGGCATGAGCCTTACTCCGAGATGAGCGAGTTTGCATGCCTCTGGAAACATGGAGTCGGTTATTTCCCGCAAAGAATCGAAACGCCTGATGACAGCATAGAGCATTATTACCAGATGTTGCCAAGCATCAAAGTGTTTTACATAGCGTTCACCACCATTTTCACGGCTAATTTTGAGAATTTTGTCCTTGTCAAGCAAATTAATCAGTTGTCCATACAACGGCTTTCCGATAAAATGTGTACCTTTGTGCATCGTTATAATGTTTTTTTTTGCAGGAACAAAGGTAACGAAAAGGGCAGAATCTCACGAAAGGAATTCTGCCCTAATTTTATATGATCTCAAAAATGTTTAGCGGACACCAATATTATCTAAAGCATAATATGTCAGCAGGCCCTCATGAGAAAATCCATTTCGTTTGTCTATATGTTTTGAAAAAACTTCATAGAAATCTTCAAATATTTGTATGATATCTAATAGGTTGTTTTTCTTTAGCTCCTTTTCGAGCTTATCCCATCCAATCATTCTTGTGGGTACTTTCAAACTGTAAATTACCGATGTCAGCTTAAACATTAAATCTTGTAATAAGGCAATTGAATGACAAAAACAATGTAGTGATAACGATATCGGTCATATTCTGTAAATCCTTCTTTCTCTATCTCTTCATTCAAATCTTGATGTGATATTTGATAGATGGAGAGATGCATATAAGATAATGATGAGGTAATTCCAGACATTATGTTCATCGTTTTACCTAACAAAGTTTCATATGGCATGAAACCGCTGTCATCATAATTGCAATAAGCTCTTAATGAGTGATTAAGTCTTGCTGTAGTGTCCCAACCTGCGAAATCGGCAACAATATTGACAGCCTTGAATAAGTCGAATTCTTGAATGGTCATGACAATCTATTTATGAAATAATATTCTTCCATTTGGTAGTTAATACACTTGCATAGATTTAACAATAATACTATATTTAATCGTTGAATCTAATGAACAAATTATTTAATTCATCATGGTCATTCAACAAATAGACTACATTTCGAACTGCTGAAAATGCGACATTTATGGTTTGAATTTTCTTTCCTGAAGGAGACTCTACAACACGTAGCATTTCATTACGCCCTACGGAAGTACAACGTTCAGAATATTCAGCCATACCTTTCAGCTTAGGAACAGAGTCAGCATACCCTGTAAAATGAGGTTCAAGCACGGAAAATTCAAACTTATCATTCACCTTCCTAACAATAATAAAATCTGGAAATAGAGGCTTTAATTCCGTACCTGATTTATATTGAATGCAAAGTGATGATTCCTTGTTTGGAATATTTCGCAACCAACAGACAAATCCTTCCTTCTGTCTTTCTGCCTGAAGAACATCATCCTCCCATGTGTCAAGTTTGAACACAGCGTTGCCCGCACCATCACAATACAGATGGTCTTTATAGATTTGACCATCAGGATTCTTGCTTGTAACTATTAAGTCAGGCAAGCACAAATCGAAAGGTTGAGTTGAGACATGCGCTTTTACAATCTTCTCGAACTCACGCTTCTCAGCCTCACCACGCGACTCAATGTCGTGGCGATGCCTGTCAACATACTCATGAAACTTTGCCTTGCAGAATGCGTCAAGTTGCTCTTTGCAGGTTTGGTCATAGACATAGAGTATAAAGTGAAGACGTAAATCTGTATTGTCATATTCTCCAGCCCTCTTTTGTCGATAGGCAGTCAGAACGCCATCACGTCCAAACTGTGCTTCAACGTTCTCACTCCAATTGTAGATGTCGGTATCTTTTAGTTCAAAAGAACTTCCATCTTTTTCATCAGTAATAATTGTTCCCAACGCATCAAGTGACACTATCATATCATTCATCACGCGAACACTATTCATAGTCTGCTCATATTGTCCGTTGTCTTCTAACAGTTGAATATATGAGGCTATTTTGCTTACAATATCCGCAAGCAAATCCTTAGTTGCATTTCGACAAAGTCGCGTTCTAACCAAGAGATGGCACAACTTGAAAAGTGCAGTTCTATAGTTTGTAATACCTTTCTTTGGTATAGCGTAGGAATCAATCTGTGCATCGTTGATAGCCTCAAAGACCTCCTGACGTGAAATACCACAAGGCAGGTCTCCTCGAAGTTCAAGTATTTGTTTCTCTTTAGGATGAGTTTCGACATTCGTAGGAATAACACCTTCCAGCTCACGTTTTACTCTTTCAACCGTCACTGAATTGAAGTTTGGCAGATATAGATTTACTTCATTCAGCGTATCGTCTGTTTCTATCCGTTTCTGCAAAGGTGTTCGCACCATTCGCCCGAGCAACTGCGCAATGTTAGTATAACCTGTAGCTACCTTAAAAGACATCATGGTCTCTGCGCGTGGACAATCCCAACCTGTTGAAAGATTATCTTTGAAGAATATCACTCTAACATCCTTGTTCTCTGAAATTCGTGAAGGGTCAAGGTATCTCACTTCAAGACCATTCATGTTGATTACCTCACCATTATTGAATGTATGCACCACCTCACCTGGTCGCAACGAAACTCCTGCATTCGACTCTATCTGGCGGATGCATTCGTCAAGGTCGGTCTCAGACACTACTCCATTCTTGCCATTCTTTACTTGAACAACCAGAGCAGGACAAACATCTACATTCTCATGCTGTTTGTATGCCTCCCAATGTTTACATTTATCCATCCACTCTTTTGCCGCTTGTGCCAGATAGGTCATTTCGGCAAAAGCCTCACCGTCGTTGGGGTGATGAATGTTTATTTTATCTTTCAGCAAACCAGATTCGCGCACTTCATCTGGAGTAACCTCCACCTTTGGCATTTGAGTTGAATCGGAATTATTTGCCAGTGACTGGAATCTTTCGAGGGTAGCACTCATACCAATTACTAAAGGCATTGACGGCATATTGTCAGCAGCAGAACCAAGTATGAACTTCTGCATGATAGACATTTGTTCCATCTGATCTGTCTTTGCGCCTCTGTGAGCCTCGTCAATGATGACAACAAGTTTCTCTCCATATTCCTCTACAGTATTACGCATGAAATCCCAACCTGTGTAGTTCCTATCGTTGCTGTACTTGATGAGATTACTATTTGCTCCAAATTTCTGAGTATTTACGAAGTATATAGTGCCTGGTAGTAACTTGTCTGTTTTAAAACCCTTCTCGTCAATGGTTACAACCGGACGCATCATCAGTTTATCAGCCTTGGCATAGAGTTTCATTTTGCTCTGTTCGTTTAACTCAGGGGAATCACTAATCCATAATACAATAGCATCATTTTGTGCTCCCTGATGTGTGTCGCCACAATAGAGTGCTTCAATGAATGCCGACATAATAATGGTCTTGCCAGCACCAGTTGGAGCCGTAAAGGGGATGATATGTTTATCACCATCCTGTATGTATCTGCGTTGCGCTTTCTTTTGTCGCTCTCGCAATTCGTCAAGCGCCTTCTGCTGAAATTCAAATAAATCTACTAACATATGCCATTTATCTTTTTTCTATGTTAATCTTAAAGTTGTCAAGGTAATCTCTATAAAGTTGGTAGGTGTTTTTTACATTTATCTGAGCCGCTAATGCACGATAATTATCTTCGCTGTCGTCTATGATGTAAACAGTTTCTATTTCTGGATGTTGAGCGAGTTTCTCTTTTACCTAGAATCCGCAGCATAGTACATTAATATTTTTTATAATAACCTGAGCAACAAAAAGTTGCCCAGGGTTTTGCCATGTCAAAAATTTCACTTATCTTTGTGCTGCGAAACTTCAAACATAA
>JAGHSE010000248.1 GCA_018066015.1 Candidatus Colivivens equi | reverse complement strand
CTTTTCGGTGCAAAATTAATAAATTTATTTTACATACAAATTGTTTCTAGATATTTTTTCTCAATACAGGTAAAAATATAGGTAAGTTGTTTTTTTCAACGTGATCATACAGATTGGCTTTATCAGTCAGATAAGTCAGATCATGTTGATGTTTGTTTTTGAAGCTGATTACACAGATTTTAATCTTTTAATACAAGAATCCGAAAGCCATAAAAGGAATTTTCCTAAGGCTTGCAGATTCGATGTCGTCTGAAGTAACATATGAGTTTTCTTCGTCTTTTATCTGACCAAAACCTTTGTCAGCTCCACCAACTTCGACTACAATATTGTTGCTTTTGTCCCTTTGGGGACTTTTATGTATGGTATTTGCCCTTTGTAGGGGACAAATATTGGCGATTTTTGTCCCCTATAGAGGACATTTTGGCTGCTATCAGCTTCGAATAAAATAGATAAAAAAGCTTTTTCATTCTCGGGACTACCGTCCATGCATCTGTGGATGATGATTTTCCCTTGCAAAATCTACGATGTTTGCAGATGAACATCATCATCCGCATCAGCTCCTCCTTCGTCGGGGTGAGAATGAAAAAGAAAAAATGCGCTTCGCGTAAAAAAATGGCTCCTTTGTCGCTAAAAAATGCTGGCGCTTGGTTGAGGTACAGCATTGCGAATGCATTTTGATCTAATAATCTCTGCTATCTGTGTTCGGATAAAATAGTGATTTGTGAGTCTTGTCCTTGCTGAAAAGTTTTGAAGTGGGTAAACTATCCCATTTTTGATGTATGTCATTGATAATGAGTGTTGTATATCTTTGGAACTCTCCCTTAACTATCCCCTGACTATCCCCTGACTCTCCCATTGCTTTGCTGGGGTGTGTGGATGGGAGGGTTAGGGGAGAGTTGTGATGGAGTTTGGGAGGTTGTTATGAGTGTAACTAGCTTAATATTAGTGAGTTAATATTTTTGATGGGAGAGTTGGCGGAAAATGAAAAAATGAAGTTGGGACATTGCTCTATTACATATATATCTTTTGGCCAAAACATATGGACGTGAAGGCTGAAACATATGGACGTGTTAAGCGAAATGAATATATGTTTGGTATAAATGGAAGGGGAGCATCGTGTGGATGCTCCCTTGGGTATTTGTTTGCCTATGTGGCAAGGGATTGCGTGAGATTAGAAGAGAGATTCTTCGTCTGCAAAGTTGACGTTTGAACGGTCCTTGGAGAACTGGTTTGCTGGATCGTCACCTTCTGGGAGTTTATCTTGTGGACTTGTGATAAGAAGTACAGAATCTTCTATTTCCAATTCGATAGATTTTGAGTCTGGTTTGATATATGTTTTCATTGTTTGGTGTTGTTTTTAATTTGAATTGTTTTTAACGTGAATGACTGTAAACGTAACTACTCGGGTATCGTTTGTTTATTGCCTTCGGCGAACGCGAATGACCGTAAATTTACCGTAAATTTTCGTGAATACTTTTTTGTGATATTATCGAGAAATTACGTTTGATTCACGCTTGATTACTTAATGAAGAGCTTCTTTCCATCTACGATGTTGATACCCTTCTGGAGCTGTGAAAGACGCTGACCAGCAAGGTTGTAGATTGTAGATGAAGATGCTGTAGTGTTGACAGACTGGATTGCTGTAGCTTCACCGTTGAGAGCGAATGACTTAACTGCAGACGCTGTAGGTACTGCGAGGTAAGCTGTACCTGCCTTGCAAGTGAATGATGCGCCATCTGCTGCACCGTAGTAGAAACCGAGGTCTTTCTTGTTTGTATAGTCACCGTATGCGAGCTTGTAGAATTTATAGTCACCTGTCATAGATGCAGTAGCAGGGCGGAGCATGTTTATAGCTTCAACCTCGTTGCTTGGAGTGACACCTTCTACTGTGCAGTAGTTTACTGTGCTTTCAAGAGAAGTAATGAGAATACCAGTGTTTGCTGGTACATAATAACCTAATACATCTTCACCATTGATTTTTACGATATCTTCGTCGAATACTTCTTCATTGTCGAACTGATAGAGCTGACTATTCTCGACGCCTACTGCGCTTACGATATAATCTTCTGGGAAGAATGTAACCTTGTCGGAAGAGAATGTGCCATAGTATGTACCGGCGTCCTGAGCTACAAGGGTGAGAGTGTGAGATGTTGCATGGTCTGGTGCAGAAACAGAAGTTGTGAAGTCGGAATAAGAATAGCCACCTATTAATTTATAAAGATTTGCAGCTCTATTAGTTTTAGAAGTTGAAGTGTAATTGCGCCAATCGTTATCGCTATATGTAGACAAGTATCTACCAGTGCTACCTGCATCCATTAGAACAAGTCCATAATCGTCCGTACTTTCCAACTTCCATTTGTTAAATGCATTTGATTTCGCTGATTTTTCGGTTATACGGATGCCTTCATTTGTAGGAGCCCCCCATAAATAATTATTAGTATACGTTACACTTTCAAAAACATAATTACCATCAACTATACTTAGATTCCATTTCATATCGTCCTTCACTGTAATAGAACCGTCTTTAACTTCCACCTCTTTTGTGGCAGGAGCGCCACTAGTAGCTGTAGCATTTGGAAGGTATCGGCCTTCATCAAACGCAATAATTGCATAAATTCCTGCAGTAACTTCCTTTTTATCCTCTATCTTTTTCCATTCTTGTTTGCCAATAGAAACTTCATCCGCAAATACTGCATAATAAGTAACATCTTCTGTTGCAGTAGTTGATGGAATGATATAATTAGGAGTTGCATCTGCATCAACGCTCTCAGTCGTTACCCATCCGGTAAATACTTTGCTGTCGATAGGTTCTACAGTAGGTGCAGTAACTTCAGCATCTTCCTTGAGCTCTTCAGTCTTAACGATAGTACCATCTACACTCCAAGCTACAGTATAAGTTGGGATAAGTTCGAAGTTTGCACGAATAGAGAGGTCCTGACTAACAACGCGTGTCATGGATGTTGTCATTGTTACCCAGTTACCATCTTCCTTATATTGCCAATTCTTATAACGGTAGTTTTCTGCATCTGTTGGGGTGCACTCTATGGTGAGTGTCTTACCTTCTTCAATCTTATCACCAGAAGATACCGTATTTTCACCGTCCTTAACAACGAGAGTACCATTTTCTGGTGTTTCGATGGTTACGGTGTACTGAGCCTTTTCAATCGCAATTTCCTCAACGAAAATTACATTCTTTGCCTCGTGCTTTTCGTTGTAAAGTTCATAAGTTTCAGCGAGTACTTTGATTTTGTCGCCAGCAACAACATCAAGAGTGTTAAATTTTTGCTTTTCACCTGCAGGAGTCAAACAACCATACACATAAATTGTACCAGTCTCATCGGTGAGATCAAAATTTCCATAGTTATTAGTAGCTATATTGCTAACGACACCCGTAAGATAGCATTTGCCTCCTTCACTTGCAATGAATTCTGCAATAGTTTTATCTTGAATTTTGTTAAACGTAGCGCTAACATTTACATTTGCAGCAGGCATAGTGAACTTGTTGTCCTTAACTTCAATAGCATCTTTGGTAGAAGCATTGGTTACATTCCAAGAAACTAATTCATAACCTGAAGCAGGAGTAGCGGTAAGAGTTACGGTTGCTTTTTCTGCAGCAGAAGTAGGAGTTGCTGTTACGCTACCGTTTGCGATGTCGTTTGCAATTGTGATATTGTATTTAGTAGGTTCTGGAGTTGAACCGCCACCAGAAGTTGTATAAGTAACAACAATGGAAGTCCAACGAATCTGCTTATCATGATCAAGAGTAAAAGCAGAGCTAGCAGAACCAGTCCATTCTACAATTGCTCCATTTGTCGTATTCTTTGCAACACTTCCAGCACTAGCTGTATATTTGCCAGAAGATTGATACCCGTTATATGATGTTCCCGAAGTAGTAATAGCTATTTTTGTGATAGTTGCTCCATTTTTTGGCGTGACAGTAATCTTACCTCCAGCATAGAAATGATTGTAACTATTATTACCATAAAATTTAGTATCACCAATGCTGACATAAGTCTTGTCATCCATTGTGTACTCTGAACCTGTAGAAGTAGTACCTTCTCCTTTGTAATCGGAATAAGTAAAAGTAACCTCATCCGCCCACGCTCCCATACCAACACACATCATTAGCATGAGG